>MGNZ01000111.1:0-9731 GCA_001795235.1 Chloroflexi bacterium RBG_16_64_32
CGGTCCAGCTGCGCGGCCACCCAAAGACCGAACAGGGCGACCGCGGTGCCGGCCACCACGTCCAGAATGAAGTGGTTGCCGGTGACGCCAACCGCCGGCGCCATGGCGATGGGCATGACGACGGCAAAGGCCCTCATCGCCCGGTTCTTGGTGGCGCAGATGATGGCGACGACGATCAGGGCAAGATCCCAGAATCCGCTCTTCCAGATCATCGCGGTTGTGCGGGTAACAGCGGGCGCTAGACGATCGACCACAGCAGAACGTCCCCTTCTAGCGACCCCATTCTAGACGCAGCAGGCGAGCAGTTTCAAGACTGGTTCGATTTTGACCGTGACTACGTCCCTGGATATGATGCAGATGCTCATTCAGAAAGGGGTCATCTCGTGGAGATCAAGGTCGAGAAGGGCGATCTGGCCCGGCACCCAGCTAAGGCCGTCATCGTCAATCTGTTCGAAGGGGTGGGCAAACCCGGGGGCGGTACGGGCGCCGTGGACCGGGCGCTGGACGGCGCGATAGGCCAGCTCATCGCCGATGGCGAGATCAAGGGGAAGAAGAATGAGCTCACGCTGATCCACACCCTGGGCAAGCTGCCAACGCCTCGCGTTCTCGTCGCCGGTCTCGGCAAACAGACGCAGTTCAGCCTGGACACCGTCCGCGACATCACCGGCACAGCCCTTCGCCGCCTTCGCGGCGCCGCCGCCACCACCGTGGCCACCATCGTCCACGGCGCCGGGATCGCCGGCCTGGAAGCGGAGGCATGCGCCCAGGCCATCGCCGAAGGGGCGATGATGGGGCTGTACCGTTTCGACCGTCTAAAAAAGCCGGAAGAGGACCAGAAGCGGATCGATTCCGTGACGCTGGTAGAGTCAGACGAATCCAAGCTGGAGGCTCTGAAGCGGGGCGTGGAGCGTGGGCGCATCCTGGGCGCGGCGGCCAATCACGCCCGCGACATGGCCAACGAGCCCTCCAACCTGTTTACGCCTGCGATCATGGCGGAGCGGGCACAGGCCCTGGCCAAGGACGCCGGGCTGGCGTGCCAGGTGCTGGACCGCGAGGAGATGGAGAAGCTGGGCATGGGCGCCCTTCTGGGCGTGGCCGCGGGATCCGCTCAGCCGCCCAAGTTCATCATCTTGCGCCACCGGGGCAACGAGCGCAACAAGGGCACAATCGGCCTGCTGGGAAAGGGGATCACGTTCGATTCCGGCGGCATCTCGATCAAGCCGTCGGCCGGCATGGAGCGGATGAAGGGCGATATGTCGGGCGGGGCCGCCGTTATCTCCGCGATGTGGGCCCTGAGCAAACTTGAGGCGCCGGTGAACGTGACGGCCCTGATCCCCGCCTGCGAGAACATGCCTTCGGGCACCGCCACCAAGCCCGGCGACGTATTGCGGGCGATGAACGGCAAGACTATCGAGGTCATAAACACGGACGCCGAGGGCCGCCTCATCCTGGCCGACGCCATCTGCTACGCCCGCAACGAGAACCTTTCGCCCCTGATCGACGTTGCCACGCTGACAGGATCGATGCAGATCGCTCTGGGCCCGGCGGCGACCGGGTTCACGGCCACGGACGATGCCCTGGCCGAGGCGTTGGTCAAGGCGGGGCAGGCAGCCGGCGAGCGGATGTGGCGCTTCCCCCTCATCGACGAGTACCGAACGTCACTCAAGAGCACCGTGGCCGACATCAAGAACACGGGCAACCGCTACGGCGGGGCGATAAGCGCCGCCAAGTTCCTCCACTTCTTCGCGGAGGACACGCCGTGGGTGCACATCGACATGGCGCCCACGGACAGCGTGGACAAGGACAAGGGCGCTTTCGTGAAGGGCGCTACCGGCATCCCTACGCGCACGCTGGTGCACCTGGTGCTGGCGCTGGCGGGGAAGGGAGCTGACTCGCCAGGATTTCGGGGCAACTGACATGTCTACCATCCCCCTTGAGCCTGTAGACGGCGTCACCATCACCACCCTGGTGGACAACGCCGCCGACATGCTCCTACCGGACCAGGGGCCGGCCAAGCGGCCCGGCCTGGGAGCGGCGGGGGCGCCGCGCCTGGCCGCCGCGTTCCTGGAGGGCGGCGAGACGCTGGACGCGCCTCTGGCCGAGCACGGCTTCTCAGCCCTCATCACGGTCCAGAAGGAAGGCAATGAGCACCGCGTCCTCTTCGACGCGGGCCTGACGCCGGACGGCCTGATCGACAACATGCGGCGGCTGAGCCTGTCGCCCAAGGATCTGGAGGCGATCGTCCTCAGCCACGGCCACTTCGACCACACCACCGGGCTGGATGGCCTGGTGCGAGCGCTGGGCCGTCCCAACCTGCCGGTGATCATCCACCCGGAGTTCTGGAACCGGCGCCGCATTCTGATCCCCGGCCGCGAGCCGTTCGAGCTGTTCTCGACCAGCAGAACCGCACTTCGGGGCGCCGGCTTCGAGATCGTCGAGGAGGCGCAGCCCTCATTCCTGCTGGACGGCTCGCTTCTGGTCACGGGAGAAGTGGACCGCACCACGGAGTTTGAGCGGGGCTTCCCCATCCACCAGGCCTATCGCGACGGAGAGTGGCAGCCGGACCCGCTCATCCTGGACGACCAGGCGGTGGTGCTCAACGTGCGCGAGAGGGGGCTGGTGGTGATGACCGGTTGCGGTCACGCCGGCGTTGTCAACATTTTGCGCTACGCCCGGAAGCTCACCGGCGTGGACCGGGTGTACGCAGTGATCGGCGGGTTCCACCTCAACGGCCCGCTGTTCGAGCCGATCATACCGGCCACCTGCGAGGCGATCGCGGAGCTGGCGCTGGAGGTAATCGTCCCCGCCCACTGCACCGGCTGGCGAGCCGTTCACGCCCTGGCCGCGCGGTTCCCGGACGCCTTCATCCAGAACACCGTCGGCACCCGCTACGAGCTGTAGCGGCGGATGACGCGGGGCTCGTCTCCCGTCTGCGATTACGGGGAGCCGCTGACGCGGTTTCTACGGCCGACGGGCGCTCAAAATGATGATGCCCGCCAAGATTGCTATCCCCCCTCCTTGACAGGCGTCGGCAAAGCCTGTACATTTAGGGCGGATATTGACTGACTGGTCAGTCGAAGCGACTGACGAGCCCAGTCAACGCCAAGGAGCCCGCACAATGCCAAACGAATTCACGCTGGAGAACAGGCGCCGCAGCCAGATTATCTCCGCTGCCAGAAAGGTGTTCTCGCGCAAGGGCTATGACGCCGCAACCGTGGAGGAGATCGCCGAGACTGCCGGCGTCAGTAAGGGTCTGATCTATCACTACTTCCGAAGTAAGGAAGACGTCCTTGTGGCCACAGCCGAGGCCTGGCTGGACGCCTTTAAGGAGGACACGAAGCGGATGACCACGGCGGAGGCCACGGCGAGCAGCAAGCTTCTGGCCGTGCAGCGACTGCACACGGAGCAGACGATCAAAGGATGGGACTTCGTCCTGGTTCAGGTCGAGTTCTGGTCCGAGTTGCTGAGACAGCCGGCCATCGCCCATCACTACGCGCGAATGTTTCGGAACGCCCGCTCGCTTCTCGCCGCCACCATTGAGGAAGGCATCGCCGGCGGGGAGTTTCGTCCCGTTCCCGCCAAGGAGGTGGCCTCCCTCATGATGGCAATGGTCGACGGGCTGACGCTCCAGCGCATGGCGGACAAGCGCGCCTTCAGCTGGCGAAGCGTCTCCCATGCTATGGATGACCTGCTCTTCAACGGCCTGCTGGCACGGGGAAAGGAAGGGTAGATACCATGTCCTTCATTGCCCTAATCATCAAGAACCTTGTCCGCCAGCGTATTCGCACCGGCCTCACGGTCCTCGGGATCAGCATGGGCATCACCACAGTCGTGGCCCTCGGCGTCGTCACCAGCAGCCTCAAGGAGTCCGCGGGCGAGATCATCCGCCTGGGCCAGGCCGACTTCATGGTCGCCCAGGAGGGCGCCGCCGATCTCACCTTCAGTCTCGTCGCCGAGGAGGACGCGACCGCCCTCGCCGCCTACCAGGACGTAGCCCGTGCCGAAGGCGTGCTGTTCCATGTCGTGCACGTCGGCTCCAATCCGTTTTTCTTCCTGGTGGGCCGCGATGCTGCGGACCTGGCTGCCAGCCCTCCATCGTCTATGGAAGGCCGGCTCCTGGCCCCAGATGCCATCGATGAGGTCATGCTCGGCAGGCGCGCCGCCGATGAACTCGATGCAAAGATAGGCGACACGGTCACGATTGACGACATCTCGTTCCGCGTGGTGGGAACCTACCAGACCGGTAGCCTGTGGGAGGACGGCGGCGCCTACGCGCCTCTTACCGCCGTGCAAGAGATGTCGGCCAAGTCGGGCGTCGTCACTGCCGTGTACATCACTGTCGAACCGGGGGCTGACGCGGCCGCAGTGGCCGATGGCATCGAGGACGACTTCGAGAACCTGGTAACCATCGCCGACGTGGGGGAGTTCGGCAAGGTCGACCAGGGCGTCGAGTTCATGGACGCCGCGAACATCGCCATCTCCGTTCTGGCCGTCGGCATCGGCGCCATCGGCGTGATGAACACGATGATCATGTCTGTCCTCGAGCGGACACGGGAGATCGGCATCCTGCGCGCGGTTGGCTGGAGCGGGCGCAGGATCCTACGAATGATCATCGGCGAATCGCTGCTCCTGTGCGTGATCGCAGCCGCCGTCGGCACAGCGCTGGGCGTGCTCGCCACCAGGGCGGTCCTGCTCATCGACATGGTCAGTAACCTGATGGAGCCGCAGTACACTCCGGACATCTTCATCCGGGGGCTCATCGTGGCAGTGGTAGTGGCCCTCCTGGGCGCCATCTACCCGGCGGTGCGTGCCGTGCGCCTGACTCCCATGGAGGCTCTGCGCTATGAATAATCATCGACCCGCCGTTGAGATCCGTGGTGTCGTCAAGACCTTCGAGGGCGGCCTCATTCGCGCGCTGGATGACGCCGAGCTAACGGTTGCGGCCGGTGAGTTCGTCGCCGTTGTCGGGCCGTCCGGTTGTGGCAAGTCAACGCTCCTCCACCTCATCGCCGCCTTGGACCGCTCGGACGCGGGCACAATCAGAGTCAACGGGCGTGATCTGGCTCAGGAACGCAACCTTCCCCGTTACCGGGCGCGGGAGGTCGGGCTCGTCTTCCAGCTAGACAACCTGTTGCCCACACTCAGCGCCAGGGAGAATGTCCAGGTGCCGATGTTCGAGCTGGGCTTTTCAGCCGCGGAGCGTGGCGAGCGGGCGCGCGAGCTACTCAAGCAGGTCGGTCTCAGTCACAGGCAGAAAAACCTGCCCACCCAGCTCTCCGGAGGAGAGCGCCAGCGGGTAGCGATAGCGCGCGCTCTGGCGAACGACCCGGCGATCCTGCTGGCCGACGAGCCCACGGGGCGACTGGACTCCCAGTCCGGCCGTATGGTGCTCGATCTGATACAGGAACTCCGCCAGCGCCGCGGCCTTACGGTAGTGCTGGTGACTCACGAGAATGACGTCGCCGCACGAGCCGACCGCATCGTACGGATGCTGGACGGCCGCATCGTGGGCGAAGAGATTCCAGCCGAACGCCGAGTGGCCTCCTAGGAGCCCGTCCGTTTAGTCGCGTACGATGCGGGTGGCCCGAAAGGCCGAAGGCCAGGCTTAAGCCTGGCCTTCGCAGTTAAGTAGACAGCCTCCTAGCAGCGCCCTCTTCGGCGTGCCTGGCACGCGGGTGCCACACTTCCGCCGTAGGGTCTGGCAGAGCCATGGCTGTCCTCCCCCACCGGTGCCGCGGGCCACAGCCAGCGAGGGCGAGGGCTACTCCTTGCAGGCGACGACGAGCAGCCAGTTGCGGGGCGAGGTCTCCAGGCCCAGCTCCTGGAAAGCGCCCCGGGCGCCGTGCTTGAGTGCTTCGCTGGCCGGCCCGAAGGGCACGCCGGGCATCGCGCCTTCGATGAAGAGGGAGTACTGGCTGATGTCCTCGAATCCCTTGAGGGTCATTGGCACGGGCACGATCTCGTTCTCGCGCACCCGAAAACCGTTGCCCTCGAGGAGGGCGACGTAATCGTCGCGGCTCAGGGGCTGGCGGGCGAGGGCCCGCATGGCCTTGTCCGGCGCCAGACCGTGCTGTTCGCGGAGGAAGCGCAGCGCCTTCATCATCCAGCGGCGATAGAACTGAAGCGATTCCGGCGGCTCCGCTCCCTGGAAGAACGAGGTGTTGAACGAGAACGTCCCGCCCTCCCGCAGGCCGCCGTACACCTGCTGGACGACGGCCGCCTTCTCCTTCACCAGGTGGATGGCGTTGCAGAAGAACACCGCGTCCACCGGCTTTCGCACAAGCTGCGAGAAACGCTCGGCGCCACCCTGGACGAAGCGTACGACGGCGTCGCTGAGGTTCTCGAGGTTACGGCGAGCGACCTCTATGGCGGATTGAGAGGGCTCCACCGCGATCACCTCCGCGTTTTCACCGCAAGCCACCTCAGACACGAGCAAGCGAGTGACGGCGCCCGTGCCGGCGCCAAGATCCACCACTCGCTGGCCCGGCCGCAGCCGGGCCAGGGCAACCAGACGCCGGTTGACCTCCTGGTAGAACGGGTTCTGAGAGAAGCTCTCCAGAGTGAAGTTGTCGGTCATCTTGACCTCCTTACGGTCGCCTTCCGGCGCTGTAGTCGCCGAAGGGGGCGTCGCGCTGACGCACCGCCTCTCGAATACCCTCGTCATCGATCAGTTTACGCCATGCCAAGCCCTCCGGGGTATGTCTCATGAGTCCGTCGAGAATGGATCCCAGGAGCTGAGTGGTGCGCAGACCCATGTTCTCGTAGGCCTGGTTCACGAGCAGCTTCATGGAGACGAGCTGCGAGGAGGGTATGCGGCCGATGCGCTGGGCCAGCTTCTCAACTTCGGCCTCCAGATCGGCGGCGGGGACAGCCTTGTGGATGAGGCCGATGCGCTCAGCCGTGGGCCCGTCCACCGGGTCGCCGGTGAGCAGGAGCCGCTTCGCCCACTCCGCGCTCAGGCGATAGGCCCACATGGCCGTCAGGGGCGAGCCCCAGACCCTGGCCGGGGCGTAGCCGATCTGGGCGTCCTCCGCCGCCACGATAAGGTCACTACACAGGACCATGTCGGTGCCGCCGGCCACGCACCAGCCGTGAACCTGGGCGATCGTCGGTTTGCGGCTGTACCAGAGGCTCATAAACCTGCCGGCGAGGGTGGTGGTAAATGAATAGTCGGCAACGGGGTCCCACTTTCGCGGTCCGGTGAACAGCCCAGGCTCCAGATCGAAGCCCGCGCAGAAGGCCCTGCCTGCGCCCCGCAAGACGATGACCCGCACGCGGGGGTTCGCGTTGGCCTCGCCGACGGCGCGCTCGAGCTCTTCCGTCATCGCGATGTTGATCGCGTTCAGGCGCTGCGGCCGGTTGAGGGTGATCCTGGCCACGGGGCCGTCGGTCTCGTAGGCGATCGTCTCGTAACTCATTTCCGGGCGCCCTGCGCTTGCACTAACGTCACCACCCGGTCCAGTACACGGGCGGCTACATCGTGCTTGGGCATGAGCGTCAGCTCCTCTTCGCCCTGGCGGTCGATCAGCGTCACCTTGTTAGTGTCGGAGCCAAAACCGCAGCCATCGGCGGTCACGTCATTGGCGACGATGAATTCCAGCCCTTTCTCCTCCAGCTTATGGCGGGCGTTCGCCAGCAGGTCCTCACTCTCGGCGGCGAAACCCACCCTAACCAAGCCCTGCCGGTGACCCACCTCCGCCAGTATATCCGGCGTCCTGACCAGGGGGAGACTGAACGATTCACGGCGACGCTTCATCTTCTGACCGATCGCCTCCGCCGGCTGGTAGTCAGCCACCGCGGCCGCCATGATGAGGGCATCCGCATCGGCGCATTCCACCACGACAGCGTCGCGCATCTCGGCGGCGCTGCGCACGAAGACGGCGCGGACGGCGTAGGGGACGGGCAAGGCCACCGCCCCGCTGACCAGAGCGACATCCGCTCCGCGGTCGCGCGCGGCCTCGGCCAGAGCGTAGCCCATCTTCCCGGACGAATAGTTACCGACATAGCGGACGGGGTCGATGGGCTCCTGGGTGCCGCCGGCGCTGACCACGACCTTCTTCGCCGCCAGGTCTCCATCCCTGCCCAGGACGTACCTCAGCCCGCCGATGATCGTGTCAACGTCAGACATCCTGCCCGGGCCCGTGTGGCCGGAGGCGAGCCGTCCCACCTCAGGCCCCACCACGTGTACGCCGCGGCTGAGCAGCGTCTCCAGATGACCCTGCGTGGCCTCGTGCTCGTACATGTGGGGGTCCATGGCAGGGCAGATGACGATGGGCGCTCGGGTGGCGAGGGCGGTCAGGCTCAACATATCTTCGGCGAGGCCAAGGGCGATGCGGGCGATGGTGGTGGCCGTGGCCGGAGCAACCAGGAGGGCATGGGCGCGGCGGGCCATCTCCACATGCTGCTCGGACGCGCCGGACGCAGTGTCGAACATATCCACGTAGGCCCTGCGACCGGTGACGCTCTGGAACGTCAGGGGCGTCACGAACCGCTCGGCCACCGGCGTGAGGACGACATCCAGCCTGGCGCCGGCCTGAGTGAGCTTGCTGGCGAGGTCCGCCGCCTTATAGGCGGCGATACTGCCGCTCACGCCGAGGATGATGTTCCGATCTGTGAGGTTGTACATCTCGCTACCCGCGGTTCATCTCGTAGATGATTCGTAGCCCCTCAAGAGTCAGGTCCACGTTCACCTCGTCGATTACATCCGTCTCATTGGCGATCAAGTCGGCGTAGCCACCGGTGCCGATCACCTTAACGCCGGGCCCTAGCTCCTCCTTGAAGCGGCCGACGATCCCCTCCACCAGCCCCACGTATCCGTAGACGAGCCCCGACTGGATGGCCGACACGGTGTTGCGCCCGATTGCCGCCTTGGGCGGGGTCAGCTCCACGCGGTATAGCTTCGCCGCGCGCTGAAACAGCGCCTCGGAGGCGATGCCGAGGCCCGGGGCGATAGCTCCCCCCAGGTAGTCACCGTCCGCTGTGATGGCGTCGAACACGGTGCCTGTGCCCATGTCCACGATGATGATGGGAGGCGGCCCGTACAGCTGGATCGCCGCCACGGCGTCCGCGACACGATCCACACCCACGTCGCGCGGGCTGTCGTATACGATGCGGAGCCCCGTGCGCGCTCCCGTGCCGACTATAAGCGGCTTGACATTAAGATAGCGCCGGCACGCGGCCTCGAAAACGGGATCCAGGTCCGCCACAACGCTTCCCATCACCGCATCAGAGATGTCGTCCGCTTGGATCCCATCGTGGGCGAGGAGGCTGGCCATCAGCACGCCGTACTCGTCAGCCCTCTTGTTGATGTCAGTTGAGACACGCCAGGTGGCGCGCAGAGAAGCGTCCTGAAAAACGCCAACGGTAACATTGGTGTTGCCGACATCCATGGCTAGGAGCACTTCTGAATGATCACCTCCCACAGCAGCGTGCTAATTATAGCAGGCGGCATTGGGCCACGGGCAGCGTCTTTTGGGGAACCCGTTGAGGGTGAGGAAAGGGCCGACATTTAGTCCACCGCCTTGTCATAAAATCCTTGACCCCCTTGCTTGGCCGTTGCTATTGTTCCGCCGTCCGCTCCCATCGGATGTCCGCCAAGACCCACTAACCTCAGGGAGGGAAAACCATGCAGGATCCTATTGCCAGCCGTGTATGGGATACTGCCCTCGGCCAGTTGCAGCTTCAGGTCACCCGTCCCAACTACGACACGTGGCTGAAGGGCACGCTCGGCC
>MGNZ01000111.1:9772-10113 GCA_001795235.1 Chloroflexi bacterium RBG_16_64_32
CGCCATCCGACTTCGTGAGCGAGTGGCTCAAAGCGAAGATGGGGCCCGTCATCGAGAACACAGTTGGCGGGATCCTCGGCCACGCGGTCACCATCAGCTACCAGGTGATCTCCCAACGCCAGAGCGGCAACGGTCAGGAAGCCGATGCCTCGGTTCTCGCCGACAGCACCCCCGCTACCGCGGTCGCATCCAGCCCCACTGCCCGCAAGCGGCTGAACGATAGATTTACCTTCGAGCGCTTCGTCATCAGCGACTCCAACCGGCTGGCGGCAGCCGCAGCGCTCGCCGCTGCTGAGCAGCCCGGCGATGTCTACAACCCGATATTCATATACGGTGCGCCT
>MGNZ01000112.1:0-5356 GCA_001795235.1 Chloroflexi bacterium RBG_16_64_32
GTAGAACCGTTCCTCCCGGACCGCCTCGACGACGTGCTCCGCCACCTCCTCAGCGGGCAGCCCCTTCGCCAGCAGCGCCCGGAACGCCTGCTCCATCACCTGCATCTGCTGGCTGGGCACACCCGCGGCTTCTTCGTTCCGCGCGTCGACCGGCCGGTTCCTCTCCGACTCCCCGATGCGCGTGTTGACGACGGCCGGGCAGAGCACCGAGACCTTTACCTTAGAACCGGTCAGCGCCAGTTCGTGGTAGAGCGACTCCGACAGGGCGACTACCGCGTGCTTACTGGCGCAGTACATCGCGAGCCAGGGACGGGTGTGCAGCCCCGACCCCGACGCCGTGTTCACGACGTGGCACTCGTCCCCCTGCTCTAGCATTACCGGAACGAAGGCGCGGATTCCATGGATAACACCCCAGAGGTTCACACCCAGCACCCACTCCCAGTCCTTCAGCGTGTTCTGCCACGTCACGCCGCCCACGCCCACTCCCGCGTTGTTACATAGAACGTGGACTGCCCCGAACGTGTCGACTGTGAACCTCGCGAGCGCCTCAACGTCCTCGGATCTCGAGACATCGGTTCGCTTTGCGGTCACCGCAGCGCCCGCCGCCTTCAGCTCTCGCTCCGTCCGCTTCAGCGCATCCTCCTCCAGGTCCGCCAGCACGACTTTCATGCCCTCAGCCGCGAATCGTCCCGCCATCGCCCGCCCGATGCCGCTGGCCGCTCCCGTCACCACGGCTACCTTCCCCTTCAGTTCCTTCACTTCGACCTCCTCGCTGCTACCGCACGCTCATCGCCGCCGGCACCAGGCGGGGCGGCTGCCCGTACGTCACCGCCATCGCCTCCCCCGCGAGCGACCCGTCCCGAACCAGCTCCAGTACCGCCTCGGCGACTTCTGCGGGAGCGAGCATCGGCATCCGGGAGAGGACGGCTTCCCAGCGCTCGCGCTCCTCCGGCGGCATCGACTCCAGCCGCCTCCTGGGCAGCTGTGTGTCGACGAAGCTGGGGCAGACGCAATTCACCCGGATGCCCGCCTCGTCCTTCAGGAAGGCGAGCGCCCGTGTCAAGCCCACCACGCCGTGCTTGGTCGCGGCATAGATGGGTTCCATCTCGTAGGCAACGAGCCCCGCAAGGGAGGCGCTGTTGACGATCGCCCCTCCGCCGCCGAGGCGCATGGCCGGTACCACTGCCTGGATCGCGCCGATGACCGCCGTCAGGTTGACCGCTACCGTCTTCCCCCATCTCTCGCGGGGCACCTCCGGGAAACGAGGCCAGCCCGTGTTGATGCCGGCGTTGTTATGGAAGATGTCCAGCCTCCCGAACGTCTCCACGCTGAAAGCGACCATCCGCTCCAGGTCCTCCCACCGCGTAACATCGGTGTGTACCGACGCCGCCCGTCCCCCGGCCTGCTCGACGAGCCGCACCGTCTCCTGAGCGCCCGCGTCGTCGATGTCGGCGATGACGACCGCCGCCCCGGCCTCTGCCAGCGCGATGGCCGTCGCCCGCCCGATCCCGGAGCTCCCGCCGGTGATCAGCGCTACCCTGCCCTCCAGGTCTCTCATCTCGGGCTCCTAGCTCTTCGCACCGGCGCGTGCGGCCGCCCACAGGGCCAGCCCGGGCGGGTTCTCGTTCTCCACCGGGTCCACGGCCGCATGGATTACCGCCGGCCGCCCGCTCGCCGCGGCCCGCTCCAGCACCGGCCGCAGGTCTGCCGCGCGGTCCACGTAGTCGCTGTGGCAGCCCATCGCCTCGGCCACGTGGTCATACCTCACCGGCGCGTGGTCGCAGCCGAACCAGGGGGCCTCCCGTCCCCAGACACGCCGCTGGGCGCTCTTCTCCATCCCCCACGCCCCGTCCACAGCCACGATGACGGTGATGGGCAGCTCGTAGCGGACCGCCGTCTCCAGTTCCTGCATGTTGAACCGGAATGCGCTGTCCCCACAGACGGCTAACACCGTGCGCTCCGGCGCCGCGATCTTCGCGCCTATCGCGAACGGCAGGCCGGTGCCCAGGTGGCCGGCGTTGGACGTCCAGAGCATCGACCGCTGCTCCCGGATCATCAGGTAATGAGCCGCCCAGACGCAGGTGTTGCCTCCATCGAGGGCGATGACGGCGTCCGGGGGAAGGAAGTCGTTGACGACGGTAAATATCTGGCCGGGGACCATTGGACGGCGCTGCATATCTGCGACACGCTGGCTCATCTCGTCGCGCCACTTCTGGTCGACGTCCCTTACCGTGGCCGATTGCTCGTAGACTGGTCGCTGCCCGGTAAGCTCGCGCACTGCGTCGAGCACCTGCCCCAGGACGGCCCTCGCGTCGCCTACCAGCGCGGCTTTCACCGGCCGGTTCAGCGCGATGTTGCGGGGGTCGACGTCCACCTGTATCACCTTCTGGCGTGAGGAGTGGCCCCAGATGGGCGGCCGGCCCCAGAAGTCCAGCTCACCGAACCTGGTCCCCACGGCCAGTACCACGTCAGCCATGTTCTTGACGATTGCGGACGCGGGCGACACCGGCTGAGTGACCAGCGGGTGTCCGTCCGGCACGATCCCCCGCGAGCCGGCCCCGGTCGTCACCGGGCAGCCGAGGTACTCAGCGAGGGCCCGAACTTCGGCCCCCGCCCCGGCGCGCTGCGTCCCGCCCCCGCAATGGATCAGCGGCAGGCGGGCGTCCAGCATCATCTCGGCGGCCCGCCGCACCAGTTCGGGGTCGGCAACGGCCTTTGCCGAGGCGAATTCGTCGCGCTTCCAGACATCCGCGGACTCTGGGTCGCCTTTCTGCAGTAGCAGGTCTTCCGGGAACTCGATGTGCACGGGTCCGGGACGCCCCGCCATCGCCTCTCGGAAGGCATGACGAACGGCGTCCGGGATGCGCTTCCACTGGTTCACGTGCATGTTCCACTTCACTGCCGGCCTGAAGTACGCCTGCTGGTCCAGCACCTGCATACCGCCCAGGTGCGGGTAAGAAATGTCTGAGCGGCGTGTCGTCGTAATCGCCACCACAGGACTGCCCTCGTCCTGCGCGCAGAGCACACCGGAGATCAGGTTTGCGGCGCCCGGCCCGGCACACGCCATCACCACTGCCGGCTCGCCCGTCACGCGGGTCATCGCGTCCGCGGCGTGGGCTCCCGCCGCCTCGTGCCCGGGCACCAGCAGCTGCATCCCCAGTTCCGGTCCCAGGCGTTCCAGCGCTTCCAGGAAGATCATGTACGTGCCATCCGGGATCGCCCAGACGTGACGCACACCCTCCGCGTGCAGGCTCCTCAGGAGAAGCTCACCCCCGGTAATCTCGCCCATCGCTCTCACCTCAAGAATGAATTCGGCTCGCCTGGCGTGTGACTGCAACTATACAGACCGCAGCCCTCGCGGACATCCCATCGCAAGGGAACTCACCCTTCCTTGTCCGAGCAGCAGGAATCGCATTCGATGTGCGTCCGGGCGCCATGACGCCCCGAACTGACACTAAGTGTGGTGAGTCTGTCTGCAGGGCCAGATAGGGGCGGTGGCGGATTCCCACCGCCGCCCCGGCACCCATCCTCGATGGCGTCCTTGTTGACTCACGCCCGATGCCAACGGCCGCTGTTACCTGCATAGGCGCCGGCACCGCCGCTCCCTCAACGTCGATCTGCGGCAGCCACTCGAGCCATCTCGGGACAGTACCAGTTCCAGTCGCCCAGCAGTTCCATGCTCGCCGGCACTAGGACTATGCGTATAATCGTGGCGTCGAGGATGATGGCGATCGAGAGCCCAAACAGGACGTCGAACAGGAAGGGCGGGAGCCAGGACTCGATGACCGGCGCCTCTCAGAAGCCAAACAGGCCGGTGGTCTTACTCAGTCCTATTCCAGAAGCTCTACAGGGACGTCATAGTGGCAGAAGCCACAACTGGGGCTGGGTATCAGCGCGCCCGTCTCAGTGCTGGCCAGAGCCGTGTGGCAGCGGAAACAGCCGGCCTCCTGCCCTTCGGGGCCCACGTGCCCGTTGTTGTTGGTGTAGGTGCGCCAGGTGACGTTCATTTCTGGATAGATGATCTCTTCTGTGATGGCCTCCAGTTCATGGATGGCCTCGTTGATCTCCTCTGCCATGGCCATCGCCACGTCCGGATAGTTTTGTTTGTAGAAATCGCGGAGCTGGTCGAACCAGCCGTCCTGCCACGCGGCTTCCAGAGAGGCGGCATCGGGGCTCAGGTAGTCGGCGAACAGAAGGCGGAGGGACTCGCGCTTCAGATATGGGAGGGTCTGGTCGAGGCGACCGGCGGTTAGGGCCTCATCGATAAGATCCTCCGGGGTGGGAAAATCGTGACCCGTCCGGTTGTGGCAATCGACGCAGTCCATTAGGCGCGCCTCACGGAGCTGGTCCTGAGGGATGGTGGGATTCGTCCACTCCTCTGTCCCCTCTGGTCCCTCCACGCGCACCCAGCCGATGCGCTGGCGCTCTTCATCGGCAGAGCGATACCAGAGCTCAGCGGCAGTGTGCCAGTGGACGCCGGTGGGTTGGTCGCCCCCTGCCCCCACACGAAACGCCAGTGCGCGCGTCTGCGGCGTATTGCGCATGTCCGGGAGGTACTCCTTGTACTCGTTCAGTCGCAGTCCGTAGGTGCGCTCCCGCCAGTGGCAGTCCTCACACGTATCGCGCGCGGGACGAAGGTCTCTTATAGGAGCCGGAATGGGCCGAGGATAGGTGTCCATGGCCACGGCGACGACCTGCGCCAGGCCGGACAGCTTTGCTTGGGCCCACCAGTCCGCTCCGGGTCCAATGTGACAGGTGACGCAAGGCACTTGAGCGTGGGGGGATCGTTGGTAGGCTTCGTACTCGGGCGCCATCACCTGGTGGCAAAGTTCGCCACAGAATGTGGAAGAGTCCGTGAACTCCACGCCGCGGTACCCGGCGGCGCCCAGCGCCCCCAGGATGATGGCCGTGCTGATACCGAAGATGAACACACCCCGCACGTGGTTGGGGTCACCCAGGTCAAGCCGGAGCGCCGGATGCGGCGCCTCGCCCCTCCGTGCGGCGGCGGCGCGGCGCCGCGCTTCCCAGCCCATGCCGGCTGGGATGAGGAGGAGGCCGGTCACGAGGACCCCGGGAAACAACAGGTAGGCCAGAATCCCGATGTAGGGACCGGGGTCCACGCCGAACAGTTGCAGCCCGAACACAAAGCTCACCGCTGCCAGCCCCATGAGGGCCATAAGCGCGCCCAGGAGCGAGATCGGGTTTCGCGTCAGGTTGAGGATCCCCGGGGCCCGCTCTTGGGCTGTGACGTCCTTCAGCTCTATCGACTGCTGCAGGTCACCCGACATTCCGCTCCTTCAGGCCTGGCTTCGCCCAGGGATTGCAGCGGACTTCTGTTACGCCCTTCACAATCTTA
>MGNZ01000112.1:5379-6434 GCA_001795235.1 Chloroflexi bacterium RBG_16_64_32
GCCGATCCGGGCCTGCCGCCGCTGACGAGGACGCGCGCCCGGGGCTACCACGTCGAGCCAAAGCCGCCCGAACCCCAAACCCCCCTCATACGGGCAGGAGCTAAGGGAGCATGACCTTCTTGGATGGGGCGTGCTCCAGAGTGGCAGACCTCACGAGCGATGAACGCCCGGCGATGCATCGCTTTTGGAGGGGGCGGGCGTTGCCGGCGTCTGCGTCAGACTGATATCCGAGGTCTCTGCACTGAATCTGTAAACGCCGAGGGAAACGCGCCTCACGACCCCCTGGCCCTCCAATGTCCTCAGCGCCCCAAGCACCTGGCGGTCGGTGGGCCTCAGCGACGTTTGCTCCCCGATGATCCTGCTGATGGCCGAGTAGTGAAGGGGATGCTCGCTGACTCTAAGCAGGATATGGCAGCAGTCCCGGAGAGCGCTCGTACGGTTGCTCGCTTTACGCATGCCACTGAGCGACGGCAAGACTGCCGTTTCACTCTCAGTGATCGCCGCCGTCTACGTCCACTCGTGATAGGTCCTTCGACGAGGGCACTTGCCGTGCGCTACGGGTGGCAGTTCGTGCAGATGGGCGAACGACTGCTATCAGATTCACTGTAGGCCATGGAGTTCATCGCATCGCCACTGCCGCCGTGGGGGACGTGGCAGGTGGAGCACTTGAGCCAGCCGTCGCCGCTGGGTACCACTGCAGTGCCTGGCTGGTCGAAGAGACGGGTGCCGCTGAAGTCGGTCAGGTTCGGGTCCCAGTCGCGGTTCGCCGGCAGGTGGGGGGCGGCCAGTACGTCAATCTCGTGATCGTCGTCACCGTGTTTGGTGAAGTGGCACGCGCCGGAGATGCACATGTTGGCGTTGCGGAAGTTCGGCTGCAGGGCGTCCGTAGCGAACTTCCAGTTGTCCTCGTGGGCGTCGTGACAGAGGTCGCAGTCCTGGCCGTCGACTCCGGGGTTCGTGGGGTGGTTGGCGTAGTCAGGGATCCACTGGCCGGGGATGGCCGGCCAGGCGACAGTGCCGTCGTGGCAGCTGAAACAGAGGCCACCGAGCCCAGG
>MGNZ01000113.1:0-12116 GCA_001795235.1 Chloroflexi bacterium RBG_16_64_32
AGGATCATACTCACGAGGCGCTCCCTCCAGGTCTGACACGAACGGGAAACCAACGTTCACGTTATCGGTTGCTCTTCAGCGGTGTCAATTCTGCGGCGGAGCCGTTTGTAACACGTCATCTGATGAGCGCATCTAATGACATAGAGGAGAGGATAAGCATGCCGTTTGGACGAGGGAAGGCAGACAAGCGACCGGAAGACGCAGCAGACGAGGCCCCTGAGGAGATGGCGGAGGTCGGTGGGGACGCGCCCGCCGGCGACTCACAGGACGAAACGGGGGGCGATGGTTCCTTCGTAGACTCACCCTCGACCGAACCTCAAACGCCCGCGAGCGCCCCACAGATGCCGATCGAGTTTCGGCCCTCATTTCTCGACGAGGACCAGAGCAGCAAAGGCGCGCCCGCGACGACGCTGGCCGCCGAACCCCCTGAGGGCAACGCCTACTTCGTCTCGATTACGCATGACGGCGACAGCGAGATCCGCCGCTTTGACGATCCTTCCGCGGCGCAGGCCTTCGTTGAGGAGATCCTGGAGAAGGGTACCCCGGAGGAGCATGTGACCGCGTTTAGCGGCCGCAAGCTGGCGCTGACGGTCAGCCACCGCCCGGTCGTCAAGCTGGTATCCGGCCAGGAAGACTAACTCTTTCGCAAGCAAACGGCTCTGCGGCCCGGCGGAAACGCCAGAGCCTGGCGGAGGTTACCGGGCGACGGTGCTTCCACCGGTCTCGACAGGGGAACGGAGGAACGAGATGTTCGAGCCTATCTATATTTTCGCGTACAGATACATCAGAGAGCCTCCAACTCCCCGGCGCTCAACCGCCGAAATGTCAGACATATCAGGCTGGGTTGGTGTCCAGGGATTCCTGGCCGGGCTGTTGTTCAGCGTTTTCGGCCTCGCCGCCGTCGCGTTCCTCTCCAGCGACGACAAAAGGGGCAGACGTACCGGCTGGGCCCTTGCCGGCGCACTGACCGCTTTCGGCCTCGTGCTGCTGGCCATCCAAGGCTGAGCACGTCGCGCCCACGCGCGCTGCCCCATGCTATACTTTCCCCGACTACGCCAGGGAGGTGAGCATGCCCACAGCCAGGATCAACGGCATTGAGATCAACTACCGTGAGCGGGGAGACGGGTATCCGGTCTTCCTGATCCACGGCTTCACGGGCAACCTGCGCAACTGGGCCCTTCAGGCCCCCGTCCTGACCTCCGAATACCGCATGGTGTCCATCGACCAGCGCGGACACGGCCACTCCGAGAAGCCCACCCGGCCGGAGGATTACTCCCTGGGGCTGCTGGCGGAGGACGCGTACGGCCTCCTCCAGCACCTGGGCATCGGCGAGTGCTACATGATCGCTCACTCCATGGGCGGCATGGTAGCCCAGTACCTCGTGCTCAGGCACCCGGAGACCGTGCGGGCCCTTGTTCTGATAGACACCGCCGCCGAAATCCCGGACGGCGTCCGCACGAAGGAGCGGGCCCGGCTCATTGAGATCGCCCGCGACGAGGGGATGGAGGCCGTGTTCGAGGAGCAGCTCCGCACCAACCCCATGGCGGACCAGATACGCGCGCAGCCCGAACTACTCAAGGTTTGGCGACAGCAATTCCTCTTGACCTCTCGGGAGGCGTACCTCTATTGCGCCCAGGCGGTGGTCAATCGCAAGCCGCTGCTGGACGATCTATACGCCATTAAGGCGCCTACCCTCATCATCTGCGGCGAGAACGACGAACCGTTCTTGGGGCCGTCACGCCGGATGCACGAGCGCATCCCCGGCAGCGAGTTGGAGATCATTCCGGGCGCGGGGCACACGCCCCAGATGGAGAAGGCGCCCGAGTTCAACCGCATCCTCACAGGGTTCCTTTCCCGCGTGCATCAGGGAGTCGCCGCCGGAGGCTGATCGTGGCCCAGCGCTACGACATCGAGGCCGTTCGCCAAAAGTACATCGGCACCGAGATAGCCAGGGCACGCGGCCGCTACCCGGTGGAGTACGACGCCATACGGCGGCACTGCCACATGGTGGACGATAACAACCTCCTCTTCCTGGACCCCGAATACGCCGGGACCACAGAGCACGGCGCCGTCCTCTGTCCCCCCTCCGGCTGGCTGGCCCTCTACTTCGCCAGCCTTGGCCCCTGGCCCGCCGTGTTCGAGCCCCTCCTGCCCATCGTCCCCACCCCCGGCAAGCGCATCGTCAACATGAATCAGGAGGTCGAGTGGTTCCGCCGTGTCAAGGTCGGCGATCACCTCTCCGTCAGCCGCCGCGTCGCCGACATCTACCAGAAAGCGATCTCCATCGACCCAGACGCGGTGTGGATCGTCGCCGAGGCGATCATCACCAACCAGCGGGACGAGACCGTCTGCGTGATCCGCAACACGCTGCTCACCCACCGCACGCCGGAGGAGGTGACGGCGGCCAGGGAGGCCACGGCGTGAGAAAGCCGCAGGTCCACTGGGACGACGTAGAGATCGGCGGAGAGCTTGCGGGCTTCGACATCGAGATCAAGCCGCGGCGCGTGTTCCTCCAGATTAGCGGCTCCCAGGACTGGTACCCTGTTCACCACGACCCCGCCTTCGCGCGCAAGGGCGGTCACGAGGACATCTTCATGAACACGGGCTTCACGCAGGCGGCCCTCGTACGGATGATCACCGACTGGATGGGCGACGGCGGCTTCCTGCGCAAGCTGTATTTCGAGATGCGCCGGCAGCAACGCCCCGGCGACACGATGGCGTGCAGGGGCAAGGTCACGGACCGCTACCGCAAGGACGGCGAGGGCTGGGTGGAAGTGGACGTGTGGGCGGAGAATGAGCGTGAAGGGGTGACCAGCCCCGGCAGGGCCTGGGTCATCCTCCCCATGCGCGAAAGTAGCTAGACTGCGCGGGCGGACAGCAGCCGCCGGATCGCCGGAAGCGCCTTGCGGGCGGCGCTCTCTCCCCGGCGCGCCGCCACCGGCACATGCCAGGGCCACAATGAGCTGATCCCCCGCATGTCGGGTCGTATCTCAATGTCCGCCCGCTCCGGGACCTGCCGACCCTTGGACAGAAGGCCGGCCAGAAGTCCGAACTGGCCGCTGACATCGGCCGACGCGGCCGAGTGGGCCCGGTAGGCGGCGCTCACCCTGGCCGACAGGGGCCGCAAGGCCTTGGGCAGGGCAATTAGCTCCCCTACTCTGACCGAGATCACCATCGCGGCGCCCAGGTCCCGGGCCACCCCGACGGGCACGGCGTTTTGAAGTCCGCCGTCGACCAGGTGGAGGCCGTCGTGCTGGACCGGGCGGCCGAACAGCGGCGGCCGGATGCTGGCTTCCACGGCGCGCCCAACGTTCCCGGAGCGCAGGCCCACAGGTTGGCCGCTGCGCAGATCCAGGGCGACCGCCGCGAAGGGCAGCGCCATCTCAGCGAAGTCGAACCGGCCGTACGCCTGCCACAGCGTGTGCCCCATCCGTCCGGCCCGCGGCGACAGGCGCAGGTCGCGAAGGAACCACTCCAGGTAATCCGTCGGCGTGAAGCTCAGGGCGATGCGCTCGGCCTCAGCGGCGTCCCGACGGACGGCGTAGAGAGGCCCCATGAGCGCCCCCGCGCTGGCGCCGACGATGAGGTCCAGCGGAACGCCGGCTTCGTGCAGCACCTTGAGGACGCCAACGTGGGCCCATCCCTTGGTTCCACCGGCGCCGAGCACCAGAGCCAGACCGCGGGGACGACCATCACCTGTTGACGCGTTCACGGTGGAGGATTAGAATGCCGTATGCTACGCAAGGACTATCTCGCCGGAAGGACAAGATCGCATGGACCCACAAGATGTCCTCAACAAGGTGCCCATCTTCGCCGGCCTGAACCGTAAGCACCTGAAGCGGCTCTTCAAACTGATGGTGCCCCGGACCTTCAAATCGGGAGACGCGATCGTCCATGAAAGGGACCGGCCAGCCGGATTCTTCGTTATCGCGTCCGGCCGGGTGGACGTGGTTCGCGGCGCTGAGGGCGCAAACCCACAGGCGTTAGCGACCCTGGGCCCGGGCGATTTCTTCGGCGAGATGGCCCTCTTCGAGGGACAGGCCCGTTCCGCCACCGTCCGCGCACTGGAGGACACGGAGTGCCTGGCGATGACCGCCTGGGACTTCCGGGCCGAGCTCGCCAGCGACCCTGAGATCGCTATGGCGGTGCTGGAGACTGTGGTGCGCCGCCTGCGCGAGCTCGAGGAACGCCTGTCGGAGTAGCGCCGCTTCACTCCAGCATCGCCCCCTGCTCGCGCAAGCGCCGCTGCAGCCCGGCCACATCTATCTCCTTCACCCCGCGACCCGCCTGCACGGCCATAGCGGCCGCCGTGCCCGCCGCCTCGCCCGTGGCCATGCACGCCGGTATCTCTTTGGTCGCGTGGTGAACTCTGTGGTCCACGGAGATGCAGCGGCCTGCCGTTAGAAGGTTCGTGACACCCTTCGGCTGCAGGCTACGATAGGGGATATTGTAGACGCACCCGTACTTTGTCCAGTGGCCGGTGCGGGCCACTGTATCTGCGAAGGGTCGGTCGAGGTCATCGCGTGACATAACGTACTCACCCTGGAGACGCCTCGACTCCGTGATCCCCAACTGGTCGGCGATCATCGAGATGTGGGCGTCGCGGAAGGCAGGCACGGACTCCTTGAGCCGGTCCGCCTCCTCCTTCACCATCCGGCGGCACTCGGCCAGCGCCTCTGCCACCTCCACCGGATCGGTGGCGTCTATCTTGCGCTGCGTTCGGCCCTCGCCGCCCCACGGTACCAGCACGCGTCCAGCGCCGAGAGTGTGGAAGAAGAGGCCCTTGGTCCCCTGTAGCGCCTCGTCCAGGTCGCCCACATTGCTCATGAGGAACCACAGCCACGGGTGCACGCGCTCCAGCTCGAACGGCTCGCCGGCGGCGGCGAACAGGTCGCCGTCGCCGCTCGTGTCGATGACGACTCTGGGCGCAATGGCCTGCCGTCCGGCCTTGTTCTGGATGACCACCGACCGGATGGCGCCGCCCTCCACCACCGGCTCGCAGGCCCAGGTTTGGTACAGGGGGCGAACCCCGGCCTCGTTCAGCATCTCGTCGGCGGCGAAGATGAACTCGTGGGGCTCGAACGCCACCGAGTAGCGCACGCGGTGGGGCCCGCGACCCCAGACCAGCCCCCAGCGGGAGTAGTGCTCCACGAGCCGGGCATCAGGGTCGTCCCACTCGCTCCTGGGCGGGTAATGGACGGCGCCCCGACGCTCCATTCGGTCGACCATCTCCTGGCAGAGGCCCGCCACAGTCTGGTGGCCGGCTCCGTCGTCCATAGTGAGGAGGAGGATGATCAGCCCGCCGCTGGCCAGTCCGCCCAGATATCCGAAGCGCTCCACGAGCATGACTTCGGCGCCGCCGCGCGCGGCCGCCGTAGCCGCCGCCAGGCCCGCCGAGCCACCGCCCACCACCAGCACGTCGGGCTCGGCCACGATGGGCAAGCGGGAGTGCGGCAGGACGACGTGGCGGCCCGAAAGCTCAGCCAAGGAGAGCACACCCCTACGCGGGCCGGGCTACGCCCTTGATGTTGGGCCGGGTGAGGACCATTGGAGATAGCAGCGGCACCGGCTTCAGAGACTGCAACTCCTGGAACACGAATCCGGCCTCCGTGATGGAGCGGGCGGTATCGCGGTTGAGGTGGCAGCCGGAGGCGAGCAGGCGCCGCCAGAGAGGGGTGATCAAGTCTTGCCAGAAGGCGCCAAAGGCGTGGTCGTAGCGGACGTGCTCGTAGAAGCGAAACTCACCCTCGGGCTTGACGACGCGCTTGACCTCAGCCAGTGTCCTGGCAGGATCGCGCACGTGGCACATGACCCAGGTGCTAACTACAGTGTCGAAGGACTCATCGTCAAACGGAAGCTCCTCCGCGGGCGCCTTATGGATCGCGACAGGCCGTCTCACCTCAGCGGCCCGCTTCCCGGCCCGCTCCAGCATGTAGGGGTCGGGGTCGGTGGCGATGAGCTCGGTAACGTCGTCCCGGTAGTACGGGAAGTTGGCGCCGGTGCCGCAGCCGATCTCCAGCACGCGACCCGTGGCGCCGCCCACGGTCTCCTGTCGTCCCCTACGAATGGCCGCATTCTCATTCTTTACCGCCCAGTCCCAGAAGGCGGCGAACCACTTGTGGCCCTCGCCCTGTTGCCGCGTGCTCATCCCTGCCCTCGCTACCAGCGGTTACTGTCCGTGCTCAACCACTGGCAGACCCTTAGGAGGGCCTGGCCACGCCCTTGATGTGGGGCCGCGAGAACACCATTGGGGGTATCGGCGGCACCGGCTTCATTAGCTCCAACTGTTGGAACTCGAACCCGGCCTCGCGGATTATGCTGGCGGTATCACGGTTAGGGTGGCAACCGGCGCCGAACCACCGCCAGGCCGGCGTGATGACGTCCTGCCAGAAGGCGCCGAAGGCGTGGTCGTAGCGTACGTGCTCGTATATGCGGAGCTCGCCCGATGGCTTCAGCACGCGCCGGATCTCCCATAGCGCCTGTGCCGGGTCCTCTACGGTGCACAGCACCAGCGTGCTCACCACGGTGTCGAAAGAGGCGTCGTCAAAGGCCAGATCTTCCGCAGGGGACTGGCGCAGCTCAATGGGGCGTCCGGCCTCCTCGGCACGGCGCCTGGCCCGATCCAGCATGTAGCGGTCAGGCTCGGTGGCGATGATCTCATCCGCGTGATCGTTGTAGTAGGGGAAGCTGGCTCCCGTGCCGGCGCCGACCTCCAGCACGCGGCCCCTGGCGCCGCCTACGATCTCCTCCCGTATTGCCTTCATGTACGACCGCTCGGCGGAAGCCGTCATACGGTCGTATATGGCAGCGAACCACCTGTGTCCCTTCCTCTCCTGATCCATGAATCTTTGCTCTTCCAGTCTCCGCCGGGTAAGACCCCGACCTCCTAGTCGAGGTCTCCCGCCTGACCTCGCCAGCGCCCCCGGCCCTCGCGCGTCTTGCGGCCGGCCTGGGCGTGCATAATCGTCCCCTCGGCGACAATGTCGAATGAGTCCATCTTGCTGAAAGCGTAGGGAAGAAACTGCTCTGGATCTACCTCGCACAGGACTTTACCGCTGGTGTACGAAACGCCCTCGGTATACACCGCCGCTATGACCTGGGTCACAGGTATATCCGCCACCGGGTCGTGTGGGGAGTCGCGTAGCACCAGCTCGCCTCTGCCCCGTTGGGCCGACTGAACGTTGACTTCCGTGGTGACGTGGACCAGCACGGGCGGGTGGTCGAAGCCGATACCGTCCGGGCCGGGCAAATATTTGAAGTGGAATGTGGAGGTCTGGTGGCGACCGGCGGGCCCGGAGCCCTCCATCCGCCCCCGCAGGCTCATGTACCGGATCTCATAGCGCTCGGCGGAACCCCAAATGTGCTCGCCCTGCCTCTCAAACACGATCTTGGCCACCCTCTTGGGCTCGCCGTACAGCTCGCGGCCGAAGGTCACTGCCGCATCGGTCGATATCGGCATCGTCACGCAGTAGTCGCCGACGAGATCGCCGTAGCGGGCGCGAACGTAAAGCGCGGCGCCCCGGAACGGGCCCACGCTGTTCGAATTCCCGATCTCGCTGACCCAGGCCGACCCCACCGCCTCCGCCGTCGGCTCCAGGGGCGGGGGCAGAAGCGCCTGCACCGCCTCCGGTGTCGTCTCGAACGGCACGGTCAGAGAGCGGACGCCCAGGAACTGAGGCCGGGCGTAGATAGCCTGGATATCTCTCACCTCGTCCTGCGTCTTCACGAATCGCACATTGCCCTCCTCTTACCTGCTTCAGCACATCATAGCATGCACGACACAGGGCTAGGCAGACAGGGCTCACCTTCCGATAAGGGGAGGGGTTTGCCATAATGAGGGAGCGTCCCCCCATTAAGACCGCAGAGGGAGTATGTCCGCCGGAGCTGGAGATGATATAGCCGCGCCTGCGCCCGCGGCATTCGATGAGTCCAACCTGACGCGGTCCGTCCTCCGCCTTGCCTGGCCGGTAGTCATCCAGCAGGTGAGCTTCACCACGGTGCAGCTCGTGGAGACTTTTCTGGTGGGCCACCTGGGCGAGGATGCGCTGGCCGGTGTGGGGCTGGCATCGATACTGTACTGGGTACCCCTGTCCGGCATGTCCGCCATCGGCATAGGAGCGACGGCGGTGGTGGCCCGCAATGTGGGCGCCGGCCGCACCGAGCGGGCGGACGTCACGCTGCGCAGCGCCCAGGTTCTGGCCTTGCTCTGGGGCGTGGCGATGGCCGTCTTGTTCTTCGTGGCGGCGGCGCCGATGCTCCGTGTTATGGGCGCTGAGCCCGCAGCGCTCGATCGTGGAGTCGAGTACATGCAGGCCGCCGCCTTCGGCATCCCCTTTTACACCCTCCTGTTCGCCGCCAACGCCTGTCTCCAGGGCTCGGGCGACACCCGCACCCCAATGCTCATCATGCTGGCGGTCAACCTGATTAACGGTATTCTGTCCTGGGTGCTGATCAACGGGATGGGGCCGATTCCGGAGTACGGGGTGCGCGGCGCCGGCCTGGGATTTCTTGGCGCTGCTCTCGCCGGGGAGTTCCTTGTTCTGGCGGTGCTCATGCGGGGGACGCGCGGGGTGCGCTTCCAGCCCTCGAAAGCACTCGCCGTTGATTCGGCGGAGACGGGGCGCGTCCTCAGGGTGGGGCTACCCTCGGGAGCCGAGCAGCTCCAGTTCATGGCCGCGTTCCTCCTCTACACCCGCATCATCGCCAGCCTGGGCACGACTGCGCTGGCCGCGCATCAGGTCGCCTTGCGCATCGAAGGGCTCTCCTTCCAGCCGGGGTTCGCCTTTGGAGTCGCCGCCACCACCCTGGTAGGGCAGGGGCTGGGCGCCAACCGGCCGGACCTCGCCGAGAAGGCCGCCGCGGCGGCCGCCCGCATTGCCTTCGTCGGTATGACGGCTGTCGGCGTGATCATCATGGTCTTCGGCGGCCCGATCACGCGGCTGTTCATAAATGATCCCGACGTAGTGGACATAGGGCGCCAGCTTCTCTTCATCTTCGGCTTCGCCCTGCCCGCGCTTGCCCTGAGCCTTGCCCTGGGCGGTGCGCTGCGCGGGGCTGGGGACACCCGCTCTGTCCTGGGCATCATGACTGTGGGCGTATGGGGCGTCCGGCTCGCCCCGGCCTACGTCCTGGCGGTGGTGGCCGGCTTCGGCGTGCCCGGCGCCTGGGTTGCCGCGGTCACGGACATAAACACGCGCGCCCTGCTTATATTCCTTCGCTTCCGGCAGGGCCACTGGAAGCGAATAAAGGTCTGACTACGGGCCCACTGATACTTGGGAATCGTTCTCTTTAGAAACCCCAGCAACGGTGCTAAAATAGCGCCTAGGGCCGTCTCCATGAGCAACGTAATCGTCTACACACTTCGCAACTGTCCCACCTGCGATGTAGCCCGCGCCGCCCTCCGCGAGCGCGGTATCGAGTTCGAAGAGCGGCGGGTGGACGAGAACGAGGAGTGGTGGGAAGAGGCCCTTAAGTACGCCTTCACTGTGCCCATCATTATCTGGGACGAGGACGATGTGGAGGTCGGCTGGGAGGGCGACCATGGCTGAGAGATCAGCTAACGGGGGCCGGTCAGCCTCCCCGCGTCGCCAAAAAGCGCCAGGCCTTACCCTGTATAACACGCTGAGCCGTGCCAAGGAGCGCTTCACGCCGCTGGAGCCGGGGCGGGTCAGGATGTACACCTGCGGCCCGACCGTGTACCGCTATGCCCACATCGGCAACCTCCGCTCATACTTGGCCGCCGACTGGCTTCGGCGTCTGCTGAAGGCTAGCGGCCACAACGTGACCCACGTAAAGAACATCACCGACGTTGGCCACATGCGGCAAGAGATGCTGGAGCGCGGCGAGGACAAGGTCGTCGCCGCCGCGCTGGCTGAGGGCAAGACGCCGGCGGAGATCGCCGGGTTCTACACCGAGGCTTTCATGGAGGACGAGCGCAGGCTGAACGTCCTCCCGGCTCACATCTTCCCCCGCGCCACCGAGGCCGTCGACGACATGGTGGAGATGACGCGCACCCTGGTGGACAAGGGCTTCGCCTACGAATCGGGCGCCAACGTCTACTTCGCCGTCGACCATTTCCCCGAATACGGCAAGCTATCCGGCCAGGTTTCCGCCGCGCTGGAGGTGGGAGTGCGCGTTGAGGCCGACCCGTTGAAGCGCGACCAGCGGGACTTCGCCCTCTGGAAAGCGGCTGAGCCGGGAAGACATCTCGCCTGGCCCAGCCCCTGGGGCGATGGCTTCCCCGGATGGCACATCGAGTGCTCGGCCATGGTGGCCAGGCACCTGGGCCCGCGCATCGACATCCACACCGGCGGCGTCGACAACATCTTCCCCCATCACGAGGACGAGATCGCTCAGAGCGAGGCGGCCCTCGGACGCAAGCATGTCAACTACTGGTTGCACGGCCAGCACCTGATGGTGGACGGACTGAAGATGGCCAAGTCCAGCGGCAACGCTTACACCCTGTCTGACCTGAGCAGCCGCGGCTTCGAGCCGCTTGCCTTCCGCTACCTCTGCGCCACCATCCACTACCGCACCCGCATGAACTTCTCTTTCGCCAGCCTTAGAGCGGCCCAGCGGGCGCTATGCCGGCTCAGACTTTCCCTCACGGAGCCGGATGGGCGGATGACGAAGGCCGCTCGCAGGGAAGGGGAGCGCATGCGCAGGCGGTTCTGGGACGCCGCAGGGGACGACCTCGGCCTGCCGCGCGCCTTAGCCGTCGCCTGGCGGGTCGCCCGCTCCCGCCTGTCGGCCCCCGTCAAGCGCGAGCTGCTGATGGACTTCGACCGCCTCCTGGGCCTGGACCTGGTACAGCGGGACCGAGCGCCGCGACCATCCGAAGAGGTGCGAGAGCTGGTGCGAGAGCGAGGCCGCCTGCGCCGCGCCCGCGACTATAAGGACGCTGACCAGATGCGGGAGAAGATCACTGCGCAGGGCTTAGAGATCAGGGATACTGCCGCCGGAACCGTGGTTCTGCCAGCGCCAGAGTGGGCGCGCGGCCAGAAGACCATCTCAGCCAGCGGGGACGTGGAGTCGCTGCTGGAAGGTCCGCCGGACCTGGACTTCACGGTCGGCATCGTAGCCCGCCAGGGTTGCCAGGAACTGGAGCGCTGCCTTGGCAGCATCCAGCGCCGGCTCGGCTCCCACAGGGCCGAGGTCATAGTGGTGGACAACGGGATCGACGAAGATTGCGGCCATCACCTGGACGCGGCGGCAACCAGCGACCCCCACCTGCGTGTGTTCCACGCCGACCACTTCCTGGGCAGCGCCGCCGGCCGCAACGTCTGCCTGCGCCGGGCAAGGGGCCGCTACGTCCTCCTCATGGACACCAGCGTGGAGGCGACGGGAGACATCTTTCCCAGACTGCGGACGCTCCTGGACGATCCTACAGTGGGCGTCGTGGGACGCTGGGGAGTAATGACCGATGACATTCGCACCTTCGAGGAGGCGCAGGCCCCGGGCGACGTCGACGCGGTGGAGGGCTACCTGATGGCCTTTCGCCGCGAGATCCTGCGCGAGACCGGCCTGCTGGACGAGAAGTTCCGCTTCTACCGTCACATGGACCTGGACTTCAGCTTCGCAGTACGCAGCCGGGGCTACCGGGCACTGGTAGACGCAAAGCTGCCCCTTCGGCGCCACGAGCACGTGGACTGGGAGCGGACGCCGCCGCAGGATCGGGAGCGACTGAGCAAGCGCAACTTCTACCGCTTCCTCCACAAGTGGGGCGACCGGGGGGACCTGGTTCTCTCCGGGCGTCCCTAGCCGCCGTCCAGTCTCTCGCCCTGAGTCGGAACGCCACCCTGGCTAGGGCCGGATTCGGGCGGGCGAGATTCTTCGCGGAGTCTATCCTGAGCGGGGCGCCAGATTCTTCGCTTCGCTCAGAATGACAGAGCGCAGGGCTCAGAATGACAACCGGCTGATGTATGTCACCCTGATCCGCCGCAGGGGAGAAGGGTCTCGCGGGACAGGACGGAGCTCCTGCAGGGCACCAGGCAATCGAAACCGGCTAGTCTTCGTCCAACGTGCTGGTGTCGCCCTCGGGCAGGCCCAGCTCGCGGGCCTTCAGGAGGCGGCGCATGATCTTACCGCTTCGAGTCTTGGGCAGCGAGGCCACGCAC
>MGNZ01000113.1:12126-14356 GCA_001795235.1 Chloroflexi bacterium RBG_16_64_32
GCGCGCAATGCCGGACCCCAGCCGCTGCCGGGAGAAGCGGACCAGCTCTCTGCGCAGGTTGTCGCTGGGCTCGCGCCCGTCCTTGAGGGCGACGAACGCCTTGACTACCTCTGTGGCCAGCGCGTCCGGCTTGCCGATGACGC
The DNA here is from genome assembly GCA_001795235.1 of Chloroflexi bacterium RBG_16_64_32. Lineage (GTDB taxonomy): Bacteria > Chloroflexota > Dehalococcoidia > SM23-28-2 > RBG-16-64-32 > RBG-16-64-32. Next base: position 12,270 of record MGNZ01000113.1, read on the forward strand.
CCGCCTCGGCAACGGCCGGATGCTCGATCAGCGCGCTCTCGACCTCGAACGGGCCCACGAGGTGGCCAGCGGTGTTAATGACGTCGTCGGAGCGGCCCACGAACCAGAAATAGCCATCGGCATCGCGGCGGGCGCGGTCTCCGGTGATGTACCAGCCGTTCTGAAAACGCGACTTGTAGAGCTCGTGGTTGTTCCAGTAGGTACGGAACATGGATGGCCAGGCGGGCCGTACGGCAAGGTTCCCCTCCTGGTCCGGCGGCATCTCGTTGCCGTCGTCGTCGATGATTGCAGGCGCGATACCCGGGAAGGGACGGCCCATGCTGCCGGCGCGGATGTCCTGGGCGGGGTAGTTGGCGATCAGGATAGACCCCGTTTCCGTCTGCCACCAGTTGTCGTGGATTGGTAGGCCGAATACTTTTTGCCCCCAGAGGACGGCCTCCGGGTTCAGCGGCTCACCCACGGAGCAGATGTAGCGCAGGCTGCTGAGATCGTACTTCTTGGGCAGGTCATCGCCGGCCTTCATTAGCATGCGGATAGCGGTGGGCGCGGTGTACCAGACGGTGACGCGATACTTCTCGACGAGGGAGTACCAGTGGCCGGCGGCGAAGCCGCCCTCGTACACGAGGCTGGTAGCACCGTTGCTCCAGGGGCCGAACATGCCGTAGGAGGTGCCGGTCACCCAACCAGGATCCGCCGTGCACCAGTAGACGTCGTCGTCATGGAGGTCAAGCACATATCGGGCCGTGGCGTAGTGGCCGAGTACCGCCATGTGAACGTGGGCCGCGCCCTTGGGCTTTCCTGTGGTACCGGACGTGTAGTGCATGATGGCGTAGTCCTCGGGATCGGTGTGCTCGACCTCGGTCTGTTCCGGCTGCGGGTCGAACAGCTCACGCCACGAGACCGTGCCTTCAGGGATCTTTCGTGTGCCGCTGCGATCAACCACCACGACGTGCTGAAGGTGCGGAAGATCGGGCCGAATGTCCTTGATGCGGCCCCACAGCTCCGGCGTCGTGACGAGCACCTTGGCCCCCGCGTCCGCTAGCCTGTCCCGAACGGCGTCCGGCCCAAAGGCGGAGAAAAGCGGTCCTATGACCGCCCCAACCTTAAGGGTACCGAACACGGTGAAATACAGCTCCGGCACCCGCTCCAGGAACACGAAGACGCGATCACCCTTCCGTACGCCGAGGGAGCGGAGAGCGTTCGCCGCTTTGTTGGAGGCGGCGGCCATCTGCGCGAAGGTGTAGGTTTCGGCGCGACCGTCCTTGCCGCCCCAAAGCATCGCCACCTTGTCCCTTCGCTCGCTCTTCAGGTGGCGGTCAATACACTCGTAAGCGAGGTTGAGACCCCCGCCCGGAAGGCCATCGATCTCTTCCCTCACGTGATCCCAGCTAAAGGAATCGCGCGCGCCCTGATAGTCAAGCAGGTTGGGCGTCACTGGCATCTCGTCCACGGGCGGCTTAACGATCGGCGGGTAATTCATCGATCTCCCTCGGCCCAGGCGCTCCCACGTAAACGATGTTCCACAATTTAGCGCAGGCCCCGTGCAGCGTCAACGCGGGTCGGTTGCGACCGTTCACAGGGTCAAACTATGATGGTAGGAAGGACGTATTACGCACAAGATGGGCAATATCGAGGTCGGCGGCATCAGCGTGTTCGTAGCCTTCGCGGCTGGGCTGCTCTCTATTGCATCTCCCTGCCTGCTGCCGCTGATCCCGGCCTACCTGGGCTACCTGACCGGCGCCTCCATGGATGGGACGGCGAGCCAGGAGGCGGCGATGGGGCAAGCCTCGTCGCAGACCTCCGGTTCGTCGGGAAGCGGCGCCGTGGCCGCCCTGACCATGAGTGGATCTCACGCGCCCCGCCTGAGGCGGGCCGCGCCATCGCCCTTCCTGCATTCCCTCAGTTTCGTCAGCGGATTTTCGGTGGTGTTCATCGTGTTCGGGGTGTCCCTGGGCATCCTGGGCTTCTTCCTGCGAGACCATCAGGACCTCATCCTGAAGGTGGCGGGCGTCCTGCTGATAATCCTAGGCCTCCACCTAGCGAATGTGATCACCATCCCCTTCTTGGAGACAGAGCGCCGGCTGGAC
>MGNZ01000113.1:14424-17114 GCA_001795235.1 Chloroflexi bacterium RBG_16_64_32
GCCGGCTGGAGCCCCTGCATCGGCCCCACCCTGGGAGCCATCCTGGCCCTGGCCGTCTCCAGCGGCACCGTGCTCCAGGCGGGCATCCTCCTGCTGGCCTACTCGGTGGGGCTGGCCATCCCCTTCCTGGCCATGGGGCTGGCCTACAACAGCGTCAAGCCAATCTACAACCGGGTCAAGCCGTACGTGGGGATAGTCAACTACGCCAGCGGTGCGCTGCTCATTATCGTTGGCATCCTCATCTTCACCGACAGCCTGATCAACCTCAACAGCCTGTTCAACTTCGGCTTCCTGGGCGACATTTCGGCGGAGACGTAGGTGGCTGGCAGGCGAGTGGAGGAAGAGGAAAGTCAACTGGAACGTGCACGGTTGCGGGCAAATCATGCCCGCTACCGGCCGGGGCAAGCAGCGGGTCACTACGAGAGCTTCTTCCTGCGGGCTAACCACCCCAACCGCTCTTTGGCCTTCTGGATACGGTACACGATCTTCAGCCCGGAGGGGCACCCGGACGCCGCCCTGGGCGAGCTTTGGGCGGTCTATTTCGACGGGGAGAGCGGTCGCCACGTGGCCGTGAAGAAGGAGGCGCCTTTCAGTCAGTGCGCCTTCAAGACGTCGGAGTTCTTCGTGGTAGTCGATGACGCGCGGCTGGAGCCGGGCGCGGTGAGGGGGGCTGCCGCTTCCGGCGGGCGCTCGGTTTCCTGGGACCTGACCTTCAGCGGTGATGCGGAGCCACTTTTCGTGCTTCCCGTGAATTTCTATGAGGCGGAGATGCCCCAAGCCAAGGGCCTTGTCGGGCTGCCCCTGGCCGTGTTCAACGGTTTCCTCCACGTGGACGGCAAGGAGATTGAGGTGGCAGACTGGGTGGGCAGCCAGAACCACAACTGGGGCATTCGTCACACCGACCATTACGCGTGGGGCCAGGTAGCCGGCTTCGACACACACCCCGAAAGCTTCCTGGAAGTGATCACGGCCCGGCTGAAGGTCGGAGAGTCATGGACGCAGTTCATGACTCCAATCGTGCTGCGCCACCGGGGCGAAGAGATCGCGCTCAATAGCATGAGCCAGGCGGCGGCCGCAGGGGCTTCATTCGATTACTTCAACTGGCACTTCAGCTCAGAAACGGACGCAATCCGTCTTGATGGGAGGATCTCGGCGCCACGGGAGGCCTTTGTCGGCCTCAATTACTACAATCCGCCGGGCGGCGAGAAGCACTGCCTCAACACCAAGATCGCTTCTTGCGAACTCCAGGTCACGCGCAAGGGATCAAGCACAGGGGAAGCAGCGGAGACGCTCAGGACCAGGAATCGGGCTGCGTTTGAGATACTGACGGACGACCGCGATCACGGAGTCGAGATCCGTGCGTGATTTCAAGAGCCGCCTGACCGCCCTCGGCGGTCTAGTGGTCATCGTGGGCGGAGCAGCGGCGATTCTCTTCGCCATCGGCGTCCTGGGCGGCCAGGGCGGCGGTACCACCGAGACCGGGATCAAGATCGAAGACGCGCTCATTCTCGATCCGCCGCCGGCGCCCGCCCTGGCCGGCCTCGATGTCGAAGCCAAGAAGGGCAGCATCGCCCCCGACTTCGAGATCTCGGATTTCGACGGGAGCCGCCACCGCCTCAGCGACTTCCGCGGCAAGCCGGTCTACGTCAACTTCTGGGCCACCTGGTGCGTCCCCTGCCAAAAGGAGCTCCCCGAAATGCAGGAGCTCCTTGACCGGCACAAGGACGAGCTAGCCGTCATCTCGGTCAACAGAGCCGAGCCCTTGAAACGGGCTGAAGACTTCTTCGCCAACATCGAGAAGTTCAACGGCGAGCCCGGGATTAGCTTTACCGTCAACGGCCTGGACCCCGATGACACCCTGTACGACAAGTACCACGGCCTGGGCATGCCCGTCAGCGTATTCATCGACGCCAACGGCATGGTGACAAGCGTGTTCAACGGTCTGATCGACCTTGCGACCATGGAGGAGTCCGTAGCCGAGGCCGTCGCCTCGGCCCGCGCGCCGGAAGGCGATAGCACGGCTACGTCGAGCGGCGGCTAGGCCGGCAGCTATCCTGGAAAAGCCAACCTGGTTGCGTTATACTGCCCGCGGGTAACCCTTACGCAATCGTTAAGGAGGAGACCATGAGGGACGTCGCTGTTATTGGCGCAGGCATGACCCGGTTCGGGAAGTTCCTGGACCGCAGCATGAAGGACCTCACGCGCGAAGCCGTTGACGGCGCGCTCAGCTCGGCCGGCATCGACAAGTCGAAGCTCGAAGCCGCCATCGTCGGCAACGCGGCCGCGGGGCTCATCACCGGCCAGGAGTGCATTCGCGGCCAGGTTGTCCTGCGGGAGATGGGCATCGGCGGCATCCCCATCATCAACACGGAGAACGCCTGCGCCAGCTCCTCCACCGCTTTCCACCTGGCCTGGCTATACGTCGCCTCCGGCATGTATGACGTCGCTCTCGCTGTCGGCCTCGAGAAGCTGTACCACGAGGACAAGCGCAAGTCGTTCGCCGCCATCGGCGCCGCCGTGGACGTCGAGTGGATGCAGCAGATCCAGGCGGCGATGAAAGCCAGCCGCGGCAACGGCGAGCAGTCGGGACAGTCCGCGGCGGCGGAAGGGGCCGGCGAGAAGCGCTCCATGTTCATGGACTTCTACGCGGCGTTCGCCCGACAGCACATGCAGCGATACGGCACCACCAA
>MGNZ01000114.1:0-193 GCA_001795235.1 Chloroflexi bacterium RBG_16_64_32
CGGGCGACCCTGGCGGGAGCTTGTCGAAGGGGAATCTGGGAAGGGTCTACCTCACCGTTCTCGCAGACCAACTACCGCCAGATGCTCACGCCCTTCACCCCGCCGTCCTTCCACCCCGCTCGGCTCAGCATGACACGTTGCGGACCAACTACTGCCAGATGGTCACGCCATCCACCCCGCAGTCCTTCAACCC
>MGNZ01000114.1:208-1459 GCA_001795235.1 Chloroflexi bacterium RBG_16_64_32
GACACGTTGAAGTAGCGCTGACATGCCCATCACCTCCGAGTCCCGCATTATCGCCGCCCCCGCAGCCAGGGTCTGGGCCGCCATCACCGACCTTGAGTCCGCCGGTCGCTGGATCGAGGCATGGCAACGCGTGGAGTACCTCTCCTCACAGCGCGATGGTGTGGGCGCCACCTTCCGCGCCCACACCGATGACGGCCTCGCCCACGACTTCCGAATCAGCGAGTGGGTACCGCAGGAGTACGTCGCCTTCGAGCCCCTGCGGCAGGAGCCCCACGAGAAGGGCAACCTCATCACGGTGAAGTCGCAGGCCTTCCTCCTGGAGCCCAGCGACGACGACCACACCAAAGTGACCCTGTTCGCCACCGCCTCCGGCCACGGCCTGCGCGGCTGGCTGGCCGCCCGCTTCCTCTGGCCCGGCTATCAGAGCCAGGGCCTGGGCGCCGCCCTGGACGCCCTCCAGGCCCTCTTCGAGCCTCCTCAGGACGAGGACTACGCTCCGGAAGCAGAGGCGGAAGGGTCAGACGAGGAGTAGCTGCAGGCCTGCCCGCCTCTGGAGGGGCTTCAGCCCTGCCCCAAGGACTCGCAGACCTGAAGGTCTGCAGCTACGAGACTCTTCGCTGCGCTCAGAGTGACAGGATGGCCCATCGCATGTCGTAGGGGCGGCCTAAAGGCCGCCCGCGACGGGCGGCTTCCCCCCGGCGTTGCTCTTCCCACCCAGCCCGCCCCCGAACTCCGTTCAGGCTTGACTGCAGGGCCCAGGACGAGCGGGCGACTAGCCCGGCCGCTCTGCCGCTCGCCTCTCCAGCGTATCTATCCCCCGCCGCACCGTGGCGATGAACTCGTTCAGCTCCCCCTCAAGCTTGTTCAGCGTCTGCAGCGCGTAGACGTCCGCCTCCCGCATCTCGTCTCGCGCCGCCCCCTGGGCATCGTCCAGGCGCGCCGCCGCCTGGGCCTCCGCCTGCCGTGATAGCTCATCCATCCGCTCCTGCGCCTGCGCCAGGAGCTGGCGCGCCCTCTCCTCCGACGCCTTTACGACCTCCGTCTCCTTCAGCCGCTCCTCCACCTCCGCCTTGGCCCGGGCGATGATTCGCGATGCCTCGGCGCCGGCGTCGGCCAGCACTTCCTCCCGCTTCTCGATCACCTCGCGCGCGTCGTACACCTCCTTCGGCACCGCTACCCGCATTCGGTCGATGAGGTCGAGCAACCGCTGGCGGGAGATCACGGCGCCGCCGCCCACGGGGATCCTCCGGG
>MGNZ01000114.1:1481-8641 GCA_001795235.1 Chloroflexi bacterium RBG_16_64_32
CGGTCGATGAGGTGCAGGATGTCCAAAGGCGGGCCTCCTCTACGCCTTCCCGCCGAACTGCTTCTTTAACGCGACGGCCACCGCAGGCGGCACCAGCTCGCCCACGTCGTAGCCCAGGGCCGCCACCTCCCGGATGCGGTGTCCGCTCACGAAAAGGTGCTCCAGGCTGGCCATCAGGTAGACCGACTCGATCTCCGGAGCCATCTTGCTGTTCATCAACGCCATATCAAACTCCGCTTCGAAGTCCGTAACCGCCCGGATACCCCGCACCAGCACCTTCGCCTGCTCCTGGCGGGCGAAGTCCACAATCAGGCCCGAGAACGGCTTCACCACCACATTCTCTAAGTGCGTCACCGCGTCCGTGAACAGTGCCACCCGCTCCTCAGTGTCGAACAGATGGCCCTCCGGCGGCTGGTCGTATACCGCCGCCACCACCCGCTGAAACATGCTCGCCGCCCTCTGCACTATGTTCACATGCCCCAACGTCACCGGATCGAACCTGCCGGGGTACACCGCGGTTACCAAATCGGCACCTCCTAGCGATAGATCGACACCGCGCTGTCGCCGTGCCGTAGCGTCTTCACCTGCGATAGCCCGCCCAGCAGGTCCGGTCCCTCTTCGCGCGAGCTGTGCTCAACCACCAGAATCGTGCTTCCTGCTTCCGAAAGACCTGACTCAGCCAGCCGATCCAGAGTCGGCGTCGCCTCGTGGGCATACGGCGGATCGGCCAGCACCAGGGTGTATAGGCCATTAAGCCTCTGCAGCACGCGCTCTGCCGGCCCGCGGTGCACCTTCGCCCGTTCCTCGAACCCCGTCTTGGCCAGGTTCTCCCGGATCGACGCGCATGCCCGCCCGTCCTTCTCCACAAAGTCACACCACTCCGCGCCCCGGCTCAGCGCCTCGACCCCCAGCGCACCGCTGCCCGCGTACAGGTCAAGCACCCGCGTGAGATCCGCCCCCATCGACTCCAGTGCCGAGAACACCGCGCCGCGCACCAGGTCCGAGGTCGGCCGTGTCCCTCGCGAGGGAGGCCCGGTGAGGCGATGCCCCTTGGCCCGTCCCGCTATCACGCGCATGGCGCTCCTACGGCAGCGTTGCCGGGTCCGATTCTGAGATCGGCCCTTCCTTGCCTGAGGAGTCCACCGCGGTCACAGCGTAGTGGTACGCACCAGGCAGGACACCCTCATGGATGTAGAAGGTCGTTCCGACCGTCACAGAAGCCACAAAATTGCCGGGGACAGCTTCCACGTCCGCAGAGTCACTACGGTACACGTTGTAGTGGTCCACTTGGTCGGAGGCTGCGTTGCCGTCCCACGTCACAACAATCTCTCCAGCCTCTCCCGTAGGTCCAGCGGTCATGTTCGTTACCTGGCCCGGTGCTGTGACGTCCGGCGTCGGCGCCGCGGTCGGTGTGGGGGTTGACGTCGCACTGGGACTGGGCTTCGGCGTGGGCGTCGGCGTGCCATCCCCCGTTGGGAACGTCACCAACGGCGTCGGCCCCTCCTGCGGCTCCTGCTTCGCCTTCACGTCCACCTCGATCTCCCGCGCGAAAACGAGGTCTCCATCACTGACCAGCATTCGTAGCGTGTAGGACCCCGCCTCGTCAGCCCGCCAGATGACCGCAGGCCCCACTGTGGCGTCCAGATTGCCACCTTTCGGCGCCTCCCAACGCGGCACCAGGGCATCCCCATTGGGCCGAACCAGGGCAACCGTACCCGTCTCGATGAACTGGTTCACCGCCGGCCATATGTTGGCCACGTCCCTCCCCACAGACGCGTCGGCTACCGCGACCCCTCCCAGGGCGTACGCCTGCACCATCTCCAGCTTAAAAGCCACGCTGAACATGTTCTCTACATACACCGTCCGTTTTACCGGCGCCCCGTACGAAAACGACAGCGTCGCCGCATCGTCGCTCCAGCGCAGGCTCGTCGCCCCTTCCGACTGGGCCAGATTTACGGCGACCGCCTTCACACCCACTTCGGTCTCGATGCGCTCCGGATCCTGAGGCTCCCGTATCTTGATCTCGCTCGCCAGGAGCAGCGCCTCCAGATAGCCCAAGCTCCTGACGTCGCCGTCCTTCAACTCCGTGCTGAACGGGCTCACTACCAGCATCAGCTTCTGCGGGTCCACATCCTCCACCAACTGGCCCAGAGCGTCCGGCATCATCTCCCAGTAGTCCACCGGGTCTGCGATGGGCATGATCTTGATGATGTCAGCTGCCTGGTCCAGGGCCGGCCAGTCGTACGCCTGGCGCTGCGGCCCTGGCGGTGGCAGCGTCAGGCTCAGCCGCCGTCCCTCGTTCCGCAGAATCCGCCCTAGCTCCTGCGCGAACTGCGTGAACTCGGAGCGGAGCTCACTGTCCACGGAAGAGTACTCCAGGTCTATGCCCGCGAAGTTGCCGCTATCCGCTAACTGCGCGATCTCCCGGACGTGCTGTCCGCGTAGCGATTCATCGGCGAGGATATCGTTGACTATGGACGCCGTGTCCTCACCGTTACCTACGATCGTAGGAATGAGGAGGACACCGGTCCCGGCCTCTACCTCCGTCGCTGTTCCCCCTACGCTGCCATCGCTCTGCGGCGTGTAGTCCCTGGGGCTCACGATGCCGACCTTCGCATCGGGATGGAGCACGCCGCCAGGGGGAAGGGAGCCCTCCACCTCGTAGGCCTGGGCTATCACCCGCAGCACCGCCAGGTTCTGGGGTACCGGCGAGAAGTCCGCCTCAGCCCTTTGCCCGTTGCCGCTGAGGCTCACGTCTGCCACCCTTCGCCAGCGACCATCCTCGTACGTGTATAGCCCCAGCCCCGTCTCGTCCTCCGGACGGCTGCGCAGAGGCAGGCCGATCGTCGCCGCAATGTCGCCATCCGTCTCAAACTCGATGAAATCACTCAAGTCGACCAGCCCCGGCGGCAGGGTGGGCATCTCGCCCTGCCTGCCCTGGATACCAGGGCTGTCCACCACCGGAATGCCTTCGCTCCCCCCTCCCCCTAGGACGCCGGAAAAGAGGAAAACCAACAGGATGACCACGGCCAGAAACGCCACCGTCCCGCCAATGATCAAGGGCGCAGGGTCACGCTGGACCCTCGCCCTAAGCAGCCGGTCGAACGGGCCTTCCGGCCTGGGCAAGTCCCGACGCGGCGGCCTATCTCTGGGCGGCGGATCGCGGGGCGGAAATCGTCGCATTCTTTACGCGTTTTGACATCGCCGGCGGGCCCCGGGGTGCTCCCCGCCGCGCGGTCACGCGGAATTGTATCATAGCCCCCCTTCTCAGCAAAGCCGCGCAACCCTACCCCTTTACAAGCGCCTAGCACTGCCCTATAATATCGCCCAGAAACGACGCGAACGCCTGCTCGACTGAGGGTTCACGCCCCCAGTCTCTTTTTTCGCAGGGTCGTAGGAGTGATAGCCATGCCTGGCAAATCTGTTCCCCTAACCAAAAACGGCTTGGCCAAACTGCAACAGGAACTGGACCAGCTCATCAACGTCCGCCGGGCCGAGGTGGCCCAGCGTATACACGACGCCAGGGAGATGGTCGGCGCCCAGAACACGCCCGAATATGAGGACGCCCGCAACGAGCAGGCATTCGTCGAGGGCCGCATCCTCACCCTGGAGACGATCATCCAGAACGCCGTCATCATCGAGGAGGCCCACGACCACCAGCACGTCAGCCTAGGCTCCAGCGTCACCGTCCAGAACCACAAGGGCGAAAGGGAGACCTACACCATCGTCGGGTCCGCCGAGGCCGACCCCAAGGGACACCGCATCAGCAACGAGTCCCCGGTTGGCCAGGCCCTCCTGGGCAAGTCCGTCGGCGCCGAGGCCCAGGTGCAGGCCCCCGCCGGCACCCTCCGCTGGACGATCGTCAGCATCGACTAGCCGCGCGCAAGAGCGAACGGTAAAATCAGGCGGGGCGCTTACCGTGTCCCGCCTGCTGAATTCCAAGGACAATTCATGGGCGAAGAAGAGATCATCTCCATGCGCACCGCCAAGCTGGAGCGCCTCCGCTCCCGCGGCCTCGACCCCTATCCCCCCCGCTTCCGCCCCTCCCACACCGCACGACAAGCCGTAGCCGTCCTGGAGGGCCTCGACCAGTCCCCCGATCCCGTCACCATCGCCGGGCGCGTCACCGCCATGCGCCACATGGGCAAGGCCACCTTCGTCGACCTCCGCGACGGCTCCGGCCGCATCCAGACGTACCTCAAGGAGGACATCCTCGGCTCCCAGGCGTATGAGATGCTCCGCGACCTCGACATGGGCGACTTCCTGGGCGTCAGCGGGCCCCTCTTCCGCACCAAGACCGACGAACCCACCGTCCAGGTGGAACAGCTTACGATCCTGGCCAAAGCCCTGCGGGCGCCGCCGGAGAAGTGGCACGGCCTCCAGGACGTGGAGGTGCGATACCGTCAGCGTTATCTGGACCTTATGGCCAGCCCCGACGTGCGCGAAACGTTCCTCGCCCGCTCCCGCATAATCACCGCCGTACGCCGTTTCCTAGACGGTCGCGGCTTCCTCGAGGTCGAGACCCCCGTCCTCCAGCCCGCCGCCGGCGGCGCCGCCGCCCGCCCCTTCCGTACCTACCACAACGCCCTCGACCGCCAGCTCTACCTGCGCATCGCCCTGGAGCTCTACCTCAAACGCCTCGTCATCGGCGGCTACGACCGCGTGTACGAGATCGGCCGCATCTTCCGCAACGAGGGCGTCTCCGCCAAGTGGAACCCTGAGTTCACCATGCTCGAGTCCTACCAGGCGTACGCCGACTACAACGACGTCATGGACATGGTGGAGGAGATGGTCTCCACCGTCGCCCGCGAAGCGCTCGGCACGGCCGCCGTCGACTCCGGCGAATCGAAGATCGACTTCGCCCCGCCCTGGCCCCGCATCACCCTCCGCGACGCCATCAAGCACCACGCCGGCATCGACTTCGAGGACTACCCGGACGTCGAGTCCATGCAGAAGGCCGTGGCCTCCAGCGGCGTCCCCGTGGACGAAAAGTGGGGCCGCGGCAAGCTCATCGACGAGCTCCTTTCCGCGAAGGTCGAGCCCAACCTCATCCAGCCCACCTTCCTCCTCGACTACCCCGTGGAGCTCTCTCCCCTGGCCAAGGCCAAGCCCGACAACCCCCGCCTGGTGGAGCGATTCGAGCTGTTCATCGCCGGACGCGAGGTCGGCAACGCCTACTCGGAGCTCAACGACCCCCTGGAGCAACGAGAGCGAATGCTAAAACAGGCCCGCCTCCGCGCGGCCGGCGACGAGGAGGTGGAGCTGGCGGACGAGGAGTTCCTCGTCGCCCTGGAGCACGGCATGCCCCCCTGCGGCGGCCTCGGCATTGGCATCGACCGCCTGGTCATGGCCCTCACCGGCCAGCCCTCCATCCGCGAGGTCATCCTCTTCCCCCACCTGCGGGACAGGGGCTCCTCGTGAACCCACGCGCTCCCGCTGGCAGGCGCAGCGGTGAACCCCAAGCCGCCGATTTCAATCGGCGGTGCGGCTTCCCCCACCTGCGGGACAGGGAGCAGCCGTGACCGCCCAGCGCCGCAATGACAGCCAGCGCGACGCCTGGGACCGCCTGGCTGACGGCTGGGCGGAACTCGTTCGCACCGGCACCGACCACAACCGCGTCCACGTCTTGGACCCGGCGACGCTGGCTATCCTGGGCGATGTGGCCGGCAAGCGCGTCCTTGACGCCGGCTGCGGCGAGGGCCGCTTCGCCCGCATGCTGGCCCAGCGCGGCGCCCGCGTCACCGCCGTCGACCTGTCTTCCAGGATGATAGAACTCGCCCGCCAGGAGGAACAGAAGAACCCCCTGGGCATCGACTACCACGTTGCTGACATCAGGGACCTCTCCCTCCTTCCCGCCGCCGAATTCGACATCGCCCTCGCCTACGTGTGCCTTGTTGACGTAGAGGAATACGAAGCCGCCATCGCCCAGATTGCCCGTGTCGTTAGGCCGGGCGGACAGTTCGTCTTTTCGATCACTCACCCGTGCTTTACCATGCCGGGCGCTGAATGGGAGTTGCGCGTCCCCGACAGCTTTCGTGACGCCGACAGGCTCTACCGGAAGGTCGATAACTACTTCCCGGCCAGGGAGACGCCCCTGAGGATGTGGCCAAGAGCGCCTGCCGAGGTCGTCAACTACCACCGCCCTCTGAGCGAGTACGCCCATGCCCTGCGCGACAGCGGCTTCCTCATCCGTGACCTGGTGGAGCCCACCCCCGATCCTAAGCTCGCGGAACAACTCGACTTCTGGCGCGGCTACTTCCGCATCGCCCTGTTTATCATCTTCGACGCGGTGAAAGCAGGCCAGCAGTGAGGCGCCACTTCACCGCCACCGGCTTCGTCGTCCAGGACTCCCGCACCCTCCTCCACTGGCACAAGGCGCTCCAGCAGTGGATGCCTCCCGGCGGCCACATCGAGCCCGACGAGGACCCCGTCCAGGCCGTCCTCCGCGAGATCCGCGAGGAGACCGGCGTCACCGCCGAGGTCATCCCCTCCGCCCCAGTCCTTCCCTTCTCCAACCCCGGCCAGGTGCCGCCGCCCTACACCATCCTTCTGGAGGACAGCCACGAGCCCGGCGAGCCGCACCAGCACATCGACCTCATATACTTTTGCCGTCTCCTGGACAGCCTGCCCGCCGAAGAGCGGGGCGCCGCCCACGAACAGCCCGCCGCCGACCTCCACTGGGTGGACGAGGACGCCCTGCGCTCCAACCAGCCGCTGGAACTCGCCGCCTGTCCGCCGCGGCGGATCCCCATAGCCGAGGACGTGCGCCTCCTCGCCCTCAAAGCCATCGATTTCGCCCGCCAGGCTCCGTGAGTATCGATGCCGCCGGCGCCATTCACCTCCAGAGACGTGCCGCCGCGCGCCTGACACCCACAGCGCCGTTTCATTTCCAGGCGACCGTACACAAACCCTCCCACTTTCCGGCCCCTATCAACGTCTATCGGAGCGGCGTCTACTGGCAGACCCTCCGCCTCGGCGACGACCTCCTCGGCGTCAGACTGGAGGATGCCCGTGACGGCGACCGGCCGGCCATCGATGTTACGCTCTTCTCCTCGTCATCCCTGTCCGAGGCGCAAGAGAGTGCCGCCCTTGACGAACTCTCCTGGCGCTTCGATCTCGCCGCCGATCTCTCTCCCTTCGACCTCGCCTTTCGGGACGAC
>MGNZ01000115.1:0-1874 GCA_001795235.1 Chloroflexi bacterium RBG_16_64_32
CGGCGATCGTCTCGATCCCCACCGGCCCGCCGTCGAACTTCTCGATGATCGTACGCAGCACCTTGTGATCGACCTCGTCCAGCCCCAGGTCGTCGATGTCCAGCCGGGCCAGCGCCTCTCGCGCCACCTCCGCCGTGATCACGCCGTCGGCCCGCACCTGCGCGAAGTCGCGCACCCGTCGCAGCAGGCGGTTCGCCACCCGCGGGGTGCCGCGGGAGCGGCGGGCGATTTCGGCTGCCCCATCGTCCTCCGTAGCTACGCCCAGGATGGCGGCGCTCCGCCGCACGATGGCGTTGATCGCCTGCTCGTCGTAGAAGTCCAGCCGGTACACTGCGCCGAAGCGGTCGCGCAGCGGCGGGCTCAGCATCGCGTAGCGCGTCGTGGCGCCGATGAGGGTGAAGCGCGGCACGGACAGGCGCACGCTGCGCGCGCCCGGCCCCCGGCCGAGGATGATGTCCAGCGCGAAGTCCTCCATCGCCGGGTACAGCACCTCCTCCGCCGCTCGCGGCAGCCGGTGCACCTCATCGATGAACAGGATGTCGCTCTCCTGGAGGTTCGTAAGGATCGACGCCAGGTCCCCGGCCCGCTCCACCGCCGGCCCGGAGGTCACTCGTATGGAGGTCGACATCTCGTGGGCGATGATGTGCGCGAGGGTGGTCTTGCCCAGCCCCGGCGGGCCATACAGGAGGAGGTGGTCCAGCGGCTCCTGCCGCTGCTGGGCGGCGGCGATCCCTATGCTCAGGTTGTCCTTGATCTTCTCCTGCCCGATGTACTCCTCCAGCCGTCGCGGGCGCAGGGTCGTGTCCAGGGCCAGGTCGTCTTCCTGGACCTTACCGGAGGTTATGCGGGCGCCTGCCGAGTCCATGCTGTCCTGAGCCTGTCCTAGGAGTCGAATAGCTGTGCTGTTTTCGCTCATTATAGCGGCGCGGCGCGGGTTATCCAAGCCCGCCCGCCGGCAAGCGGGCCTGCGCGTCGGCTATAATCGCACAGAAAGACAATGCCCGCGCTCAAAGCAAACGGAATCGATATCTTCTACGAGCTGCACGGCGGCGCCGTCCGCCAGAGGCGGAGGCAGGGCCCCGGCTCGCCCATTGTGATGACGCACGGTTTTGCCGGGCCCACCGATCACTGGCGCCACGAGGCCCTGGCCCTGGCCGCCGACCACACCCTGCTCCTGTACGACGTCCGCGGCCACGGCCGCACCGAGGTGCCCCAGGATCCGTCCCAATACTCGATGCGGCTGTTCGCCGCCGACCTGGCAGCGCTGTTGCGGGAGCTGGGCGTCCAGCAGGCGCACATCGGCGGCGTCTCCATGGGAGGCATGATCGCGGCCCAATTCGCCGTCGATTACCCGCAGATGGTGGAGTCGCTCTTGCTGTGCGACACGACGGCAGGCAATCCGCCCGTGGCGGACGGGGATGACGCCGCGGGAGCCTGGGAGCGCCGCCTGGGTCAGGGGATCGCCATCCTCGCCCACATCGCCCGTGAGTACGGCCTCGATGAGACCGTCCGCCGCCAGCACGAGTGGGACCGAGAGCACGACCCCCATTGGGACGACCGGCCCACCCCGCCGGACATGGATTACGAGCGCATCAAGCTGATGACCGTGCCGGGCTACGTCGGCACGGCCCTGGCGATAGCGCAGCGCCCTGACCTGACGCTGCGCCTGGGCGAGATCGCGGCCCCAACACTGGTCATGATCGGCGAGTGGGACGACTTCCTTCCCTGCGCTCTCCGCGATCACGATCTGATACGCGGTTCGCGGCTGGTGGTCCGGCGGGAGTGCGGCCACGGCTCCAACTGGCGCACGGAGACGTTCCAGCAGGCGATAGCGGACTTCCTGGCGGATGTTGAGGCGGGGAGGCCGGTGGCGG
>MGNZ01000115.1:2018-3239 GCA_001795235.1 Chloroflexi bacterium RBG_16_64_32
TCCGTCACCTCGATCACGTCGTACAGCTCCTGGCCGCAGTTCACCGGCGCCACGATCTCCCCGTCCTCGGCCGTAAGCGCCGCCTTGCGCAGCACGGCGTCGCCGCGGTCTTGCGCCTGCGCCACCGTCGTCAGGTTGACGTCGTGCACCTGCTCCAGCCGGTCGTACGTCGCCTCCACCCCCGGCCAGTCCAGCCGCTCCGCGAACACATCGTCGCCGAACACCTGCGCCCGGTTCGTCTCCGCCGCCTCCGCCCGGTACCGCCCCCGCACGATCTCGTGGCCCACGCCGTACGCGTACGCCGCCGCCTCCGTGGCCAGAGGCTCCTTCAGGAACGCGAACTCGCCGCGCAGAAACACCACGTCCGGCACCAGCGCCAGCAGCCGCCGCACCGCCGTCAGCCCCGATTCGCCCGGATGCACCGTGAACGCCGGGTACAGGCTCGCCGATTCGCTGCTCCCGCCCACCGACGACAGCTCCAGCCCGGCCCGCGCGAACAGGAACTGCATGATGCCGAACACGTTCTTCTCCCCCGCCGGCCACGCGTACTGCCGCCGCGCCCGCCACGACCCCAGCAGCGACCAGCCGTCGCTCGCGCGCAGCACGACGGCCCCCCGGCCGCCGCCCGTCACCCGCTCCACGGCTTCGATCCAGTACGCCGGCCCGTACGACACCTCCGGCCCGCCCGGCGTCACGTACCCCGGGTTCACGCGCACCTCCGAGCCAGCCTTCAGCAGCGCCTCGTCCGTGTAGCGACCGTCGTCGTTGCGCAGCGCCAGCCGCACCCGGCCGGCGCTCTGCCCGAGCGCCGGCGACCCGTCCTCCACCGTCGCCTCCAGCACGTCCGCCGTCACGTCCAGCGGCGTCCCCGTCAGCGCCGCCGTCCACACCCCAGACGTCGCCGCAAGCCACACCGCGCTGCCGCTCTGCGCCGCCGCCAGCCCGTACTCGTTCTCGAAGTCGAACGGCACCGGCTCCCGCCACAGGTTGTCCGCGTACGTCGCCGTCGCCGGCGAGTAGCTGTGGTACGGTCGCGCGTACGCCTCGCTCCCCGTGTACTTCTCGACGAACGTCAGCCGGAACACGTCCGGCCTCCCCAGGAACGGCGCCCGGAAGCCGACCGACGATCCCCCGCTCGCCCGCATCACCTCCCGCAGCGCCGACCACGTGTCCGCCGCCTGCGAGAACCCGTCGCCGTACACAGCCGTCCACAGGAAGCCG
>MGNZ01000115.1:3257-7681 GCA_001795235.1 Chloroflexi bacterium RBG_16_64_32
CCCGCCACCGCCACGTTGTAGTCGCCCGCGTGGTGGCAGGCGAGGCCGCTGACGACGGCCACGCTGTTCGACCACGCCGCCGGGCTGCCCCACGAGCCGCCGCTCCGCTTGACGCGGTACACCGTCGCGCCCACGGAGTACAGCAGCAGCGCGTCCCCGTTCGACTTCACGTCCGCGGCCAGCCAGGTGACCGCCGAAGCCGCGCTCGCCACCGTCACCGCCGCGCCCAGCGTGGCGCCGCTGTCCGTGCTCTCTCGCAGCTTCACGTCCTTCCCGTTCGTGTCGACGTAGAATAGCAGCGCCCTCGCCCCCTCGCTGCACAGCGCCACGTCCGCGCCCGCCGCCGCGCTCAGGTCCGTCCAAGACGAGAAGTTGCTGGAGGGCCCGGGGTTCGTCAGCCGCTGGTAGTACAGCCGCCCGGAGGCGACCCGCGCCCGCAGCAGCGAGTTATCCGAAGGCATCGTCGCCGCGTGGTAGCCGTCGGGCTCGGTGCCCGTGTACAGCCGCTGGAAGGCGAGCCGCCGTATTCCCCCGATCCGGTCCGCGACGGTCACCTGCAGGTACGGAACTCCGGACGCGCTCCGCTGCGCTTCCAGCAGCTCCGGCGACAGGCTCCGCATAGCGAGCGCATGCTACGAGCAGGACGGCGGTAGGTGGAAGGGGGGAGTGGCAGGGGGGAGGGGTCAGCAAGACCCCAGCCTGAAGGCTGGGGCATAGTCTGCGGGCAGCGTATGATGCCGCACCCTTCAGGGTGCGGTCTGGCCTCGCAGACCCCGCTCGTCCTAAGCCCGCGCCGGAGGCGGATCGGCCTCCGGCGGATGTCGAAGGATGAGCCCACCGGGGGCGCCAGCCCCTACGGCGTGCAGAAGGAGTTCAGGCCGGTGGCCGGTGCCAGGGCGGGCGCCTCGGGCAAGTTGAATCCTTTGGAGACAAAGCAGAACGCACGGCTGCCGGCGTCCAGCCAAAGAGATACTGGGGTAGGGGTGAGTGAGCCCTACCCCAGCCACCGCCTCTTGGCGTACCACGCGCCCGCCACTAGCGCCACGAGCGCAGCACCGCCAGCCAGGGCGGCGTAGGGGAACCCTGAGCCACCGGGTGGGTCAGAGGTGTCGGGCGCCGTATCGTCCACGTCCGGGAGGTCAGCGATGCCGCCAACAGATAGGGGTGTGGGTGTAGGCGTAGGCGTAGGCGTGGGCGTGGGCGCAGGCGCTGGCGTCGGTGTGGGCGTGGCCGTGTCGTCACGTACAGCACGAACGTAGTTGAAGATGCGAACGACGTCGCCTTGCGGGCCGTGACCATACGGGTTTGGCACGCCATCCTTTGGGTCGCTGCGCTGGGCGCCGGCGCCATGGACGTCCAGCCACGAGCCGTTCATATAGCCCAGCGCCCGGCCGAATGCGACGTAGACCCCGCTCCTGCCGGATTCGTCCCAAGACGCGTGCGTGGTTCCCGCCCAGTAGAAAGGATAATCGTCGTTGCCTGCTTCGTTGTCGATCTGAGTGCTGGTGAAGACTGGGTCAATAGCTGCGGAACTGGTCGTATTGGGAGAACGGGTGTAATCCACGATGCTCTGAAGTTCCTTGGCATTCGGCAGGCGCCAGTCGTTGTGGCCCAGGTGGTTCTCGGAGTTCTTGGTCTGAACCCACGCCAGGGCATCCTCCCAGTTCATGCCCGAGCCGCTGTCGGATTGCATCCACATCAGGCCGGTGGCCAGGTCGGTGACCGTGCCGTCGCCGTTGTCCACGAAGTTGTTTACCCCGTAACTTGTGTTGCCGCGCACACAGATCACGAAGTATTTTTTGCCGATTGAATCTGCCGTCGGATAACCCTTGATGCGGCCATCGGCAAAATTCACTCCGAACATCTGGTTCGGGTCGGCGACATACAGCGTGGTGGTGACCCATTGGGAATCAATGATGCGCTCCCCGGAGCCCGTAAAGCCGTAGGAGAATCCGAAGTAGTCCGTGTCGATGAACGGCGTCAAGATGGACGTGTCGGAGCCCTGGTAGCTGCTGGGCTCGCCCCCGCGGAAGTGGATCAGCGAGTAGAGCTCCTTGATCGTCGGCAGGCGCCAGTCGCTGTAACCGCCGTAGTTGGCGGCGTTGAGCGTGGCCGGCCGCGTCAGGGCTTGGGAATACAGCAGTTTGTCCGCGTAGGTGAGTGAACCATTGCCATCGGTATCCGGGCTGCGCTGCCAGGTCAGTGCCGTGTTATTGTCGAACACCGTCAACCCATCGCCGCTGAGCGTATAGCTGGGCTGACTGCCGTCATACTGGGCGTCCTGGCCGTAGAAAGCTTGGCCCGAGGCAGGGCAGGTGATCTCTACCGTATTGTTGTAGCACGTGTCCTGACCCGTATCTACTATGACGTATTCGGTTGCCCCAGCGGCCCAGGGCGAAGCCGCCAAGACAGCGACCGTCGCCAAGACCACGATCGCGAACAGTGGGAGTATCAATCGCCAATCGATCAGCGGTGCGTGGCGTCTCATGCTTCGACCCCTCTACCTAGCACCCAGAGGTTACTCGTGGAGGCACCCTCGAGTCTGGAATATAGCATCCAACAGCGACATTGCCACTCCAGCATTAAGGACACGTTGGAGAACCATTAGGATCTCTTAATATCTGGCCGGAAGGTTCTTTTAGGTAGTCGCTGCAGCCAGTTCATCCTCTAGTGCGGGAATCGGGAAAGCGCATGACGCTCGGACGCGACTCCTCGTCGAAGTGGCACCGGACGGCGTCCTGCACCATCGCCTTCAGCTCCTCTAGCGTGTCCCCCTGCGTGTAGATCGAGTACCCCAGGGCCCGCGCTTCATAGCCGCCCTCCGCCGCCTCCGCCACGTCAAATATGATCTCGCTTGGCGCCATCTCAATCCTCCTTCGGCCATTATGAACCTTCGCCGCTAAACCCCATCCGTTGACCACATCTGAGCCCATCTGTGCTCATCTGTGGCCGCGCTTTCCCCCGCGCCACATCCCCCTACCAGATGCCGAACGCCCGTTCTAGCATGGCCCCCAGAACGAAGACAGGAGACATGGGACACGTAACACGAATCGACCTGTCTCGTGTTGCGAGTCTCGTGTCTCGACCAACCAGCAAGGAGGTTCCCGCCCCATGGCCCTAACACTCGCAGAAGCAGCCAAGCTCTCCAATGACGTCCTCCTCCAGGGCGTCATCGAGACCATCATCAAGGACTCGCCCGTCCTCCAGCGCCTCCCCTTCATCGAAATCGTCGGCAACGGCCTCACCTACAACCGAGAGGCCACCGCTCCCTCCGCCGGCTTCTTCGACGTCGGCGACACCTGGACCGAGTCCACGCCCACCTTCACCCAGCAGACCGTCACCCTCAAGATCATGGGCGGCGACGCAGACATCGACAACTTCCTCATCGCCACCCGGTCCAACATCCAGGACCTGGAGTCCGCCATCGTCCAGCTCAAGGCCAAGGCCGTCCGGCAGCTCTTCGAGCAGACCTTCGTCACCGGCAACGACGCCACAAACCCTAAAGAGTTCGACGGTCTCGACCAGCTCACGGACTCCGGCCAGAGCCTGTCCATGGGCGTCAACGGCGGCTCCCTCACGCTGGACAAGCTCGACGAGCTCATCGACACCGTCAAGGGCGGCAAGCCGGACCTCCTCCTCTTGAGCCGGCGCTCCCGCCGCATCCTCAACAAGCTCGCCCGCACCTCCGGCTCCTTCCTCGAGACCGACCGCGACGAGTTTGGCCAGATGCTCCAGTTCTACGACGGCATCCCCATCGGCGTCTCCGACTACATCTCCGACGCTCAGACCCAGGGCACCAGCAGCGACTGCTCCACCGTCTACGCCTTCCAGACCGGCGAAGGCGCCCTCGTGGGCCTCACCGCCCCCGGCGGCCTCCAGGTGGAGCGCGTCGGCTCCCTGGAGACCAAGGACGCCAGCCGCACCCGCATCAAGTGGTACTCCTCGCTGGCCCTGTTCAACGCCCTCAAGCTGGCCCGCCTCATCGGAGTGCGACCGTAGCAGGCCATCGTCACCCTGAGCGGAGCGAAGGGTCTGGCGACCCGTCAGATTCTTCGCTTCGCTCAGAATGACAGGGTAGGTTGGAGGACATCCGTGTCCGTCATCAAGAGAGGCGTCATCCAGTCCTACGATCCCGCCGCCCACAAAGCGGTCGTCCAGATCGCGGGATCGCTGGCCGTCTTCCTGCCCGGCCTCCGCGTCGCCACCAACATCCCCGCCGCCGACGTCGTGCCCGGCCGCCAGGCGACCGTCCTCCTCCTCGACCCCTCCAACCCCGACGACGCCGTGATCGTCGCCGTCCAGGGCGCCCTGCCCAGCACCGTCAAGGGCGGCCAGGCCTCCGGCGGCAACCTCACCCTCGAATCGACAACCCACGCCACCAAGGGCGAAGTCCGGGTCCTCGCCGGCTCCCCCTTCGGCGTCCT
>MGNZ01000116.1:0-4818 GCA_001795235.1 Chloroflexi bacterium RBG_16_64_32
GGATACGGCACCAAGAGCGGCACCTCCATGGCCTCCCCCCACGTAGCTGGGACAGCGGCCCTGGTCATCGCCGCCGGGATTACCGACGTACGTACGCAGTTGCAGACGACCGCGGATGACCTGGGCGACCCGGGGCGAGACCCCCAGTACGGCTACGGCCTGGTGAACGCCGCTGCGGCCACAGTCCCGCCTGGTCCGGTTAACAATGCTCCCACCGTCTCGATCACCAGCCCTGCCGATGGATCCACTTTCGGCTCCGGGACCACCATCAGCTTCGCTGGATCGGCCTCGGATACCGAGGACGGAGATTTGACCGCCAGTCTGGTCTGGACCTCCGACATAGACGGCCCGATAGGCGCCGGCGGCAGCTTCTCCAGGACCCTCAGCGACGGTAATCACACCATCACAGCCTCGGCGACTGACTCCGGCGGCAAGACCACAGGCGCCTCCATCATTATCACTGTGGGAACGCCGCCGCCAACGGGGACCAGCGTCAGCGTGGACTCCATCACCTACGCCACCGAGGGCGGCAAGAACCAGGACAAGCACCTGCTCATCACTGTGGCCCTCATGGACGACCTAGGTCAGGCGGTCTCTGGCGCTTCCGTGTCGATCGATCTGTACCGTGACGGCTCCAAGATTGCCTCGGGGACGGGCACAACTGGGACGGGCGGCACGTTGACCTTCTCTCTGAAGAACGCTCCGTCTGGCACCTACACCACCATAGTTACCGCCGTGATTGCTAACGGGTTGACTTGGGACGGCGTGACTCCACCCAACCCCTTTACCAAGTAACAGCCACCGCTCAGTTCGGGATGGACAGACAAGAGGGGGGCGGGCCAACATTGGCCCGCCCCCCTTCATACTCGCCTCACCGCGATCAGGCCGCAATGGCTCTTTGGTTGACTTTGGTCACCTATTAGCCTAGGATGGGTGAAATCTAGCGGGAAGACCCGTACTACTCGACAGGGTGAGGCCGTGAAACTTCGCTGGCTCCCTCCGCTCGCTCTACTTTCGTTCGCCGTCGCCGCTCTGTTGAACCCCGGTGGCAGCGCACCTGGGGCAGCCGCCGACCACGACCCGGTATACGGCAGGCACATCTGCATCGACCCCGGCCACGGCGGCTCCGAGGCTGGGGCGGTAAACGGCGAACTCTACGAAAAGGATATCAACCTGGACGAGTCCCTCTACCTGCGCCACCAGTGGGAGGGGCGGGGCGCAACCGTGACCATGACGCGGGTGAGCGATCAGACAAAGAGTTCGCGAGAACGCTACGAGCTGTGCAACAGCATCGGCGCCGACATCCTCGTCTCCGTTCACACCAACAGCGTGAGCAATTCCACCAGCGATGGGGCACTGTCCATCTACTTCTCGAACGGCGACAAGGTGCTGGCCCGGGCCGTGCACCAGAAGATGTACCCGGCGCTGAAAGCCTCCGCACCGGCGCCCGATGCCTTCATCGATTTCGGCCTCAAGAAGGATCCCTTGGGAGTGCTCCTGAAGCGCACGATGCCTTCCGTTACCACGGAGCCGGTGTTCATGTCGCACCCCGGGGAGGCAGCGCTACTGTTCACGCCCATATACGCTGAGGCCGGCACGCCCAATCCCGACTGCGTCGATTGTCGACGCCTTCAGATTACGCAGGCCATCATCGACGGCGTCGACAACTACTTCCTCAACTTCGCCGGAGAGGAGCCGGATGGGCCCGGCCCAGGCAGGGGACAGGGGAAGTGAGCTCGTTAGGCGCGGCCGCGCTATAATGGTGGACAGCCCCGCCCAGACCGGCGCCCTCACCCAGCGCGCCCTGCGCAAACGGAAGCGTGCCGCCTGAGCGATGAATAAGGAGGCACCCGCATGCCGTTCGTACAACGCTCCCTCACCATCGACGTCCCCGCCGACAAGGTGTATGACGCCTTCGTGGACCTCGGCCGCTGGCTGGAGTGGAACCCCCATTTCAGGGAGGTCAAGCCCCTCAGCGAAGGCCCCCTGGCCGCCGGCTCCAAGGCGCGCGTCGCCCTGAAGCTCAGCCCATTCGCCAGCGTCTGGGAGGTCACAGAGCTCATCCCCGGCCGCTCCTTCGCCTGGACCTCCTCCTCCCTCCCGGGCCTCCGTCTCGCCTTCGACCACATCGCCGAAAGCGCCGACGGCTGCACCCACGCCACCCTCCGAATCGACATCGAGGGCCCGCTGTCCTTCCTGGCCGGCGTGACCGGCGCCTTCTACGGCCGAAACCTGGACCACTCCCTGGCCGCTCTCAAACGCCTCCTGGAAGGGGAAGCGCCGTCGGCGCCGGAGGCCCAGGAGCCCGAAGCTCCGGAGGCCGAAGCGGAGGCGGAGGCCGCGCTGGAAACCGAAGGCGAAGCCGGCCCTGACGCCGGCGCCGAGCCGAAAAACGAATAAACCGCTTGCTTAATCCCCCGGCCCCTTCGTATACTGAGCCCCGAAAGGGAGCCCATGTCGTATAAGATCATCGATTCCTGCATCGGCTGCACCGCATGCACCAAGCGCTGCCCCACTGCAGCCATCTCCGGAGAGCGAAACAGCATCCACATAATCGACCCCGCGCTCTGCATCGACTGCGGCGCCTGCGGCGTGGTCTGCCCCGTCGAGTGCATCCTCGACGAGCACGGCGACGTCTGCAAGGAGTTCCCCCGTCGCGAGTGGCCCAAAGCCGTGGTCATCGACGAAAATTGCATCGGCTCCGGCTGCGAGCTCTGCATCCAGATCTGCCCCTTCGACGCCCTGGAGCTCGACACCTCCGGCGTGCAGGTCGGCGACTTCTTCGGCGTCGCCAGGGTCATCGAAAGGCGCTGCACCGGCTGCCGCCTCTGCGAGGACGCCTGCGGCTGGAACGCCATCTACATCGACCCGCCGCGACCGGCCCTCAAGAAGCGCCTCTTCCAGCCGGTGGAGCTCCTGGCGACCGTGGACACCGCTGCCGGCTAGCCCTTTCCTCCTTCCCCCTTCCTGCTTCCCGGGCCGGCCCTTTGCTATACTACCCTTGGTCACCAGCGGAGGGATCGCATAGTGGCCGAGTGCGCCCGCCTGCTAAGCGGGTAGGGGGCGAAAGCTCCCTCGTGGGTTCGAATCCCACTCCCTCCGCCAGTTTGCAGCAGCGCATTCTTCCAGCAGCGGCGAGCCGGCCCCTCGAGCAGCGCCTGGGGTCCAGCGCCGGAGGAGAAAACTGATATGGCTTCTTCGTCGGAACAACTCACGGTGCGAGAAATCGAAAACGGCAAGATGGAGGTCACGAGCCGCATAGTGGTCAAGGGTGTATCGCCCGACCAGATCTCTCAGTTCTTCCTCAGCCTCGATGACGAACGCTACCGCCAGTGGCATCCCGGCCATCATCTGGAGTTCAAAACCATCCACCAGCCGGAGGGAGGAGAGATCGTCGGCACTATCTCCTACTTCAAGGAACGGTTTGAGGACGGTCGGGTGCTCGCCACCAAGGTAAAGACCCTGGAAGCCGTCCCAGGCCGACGAGCGGTTCAAAAATCAATTTCCCCTTGGTGGAAGCCCTTTGTTCTTATCGTTGGCCTGGAGCCGATCCCTGAAGGTACCCTGGTAACCCATCAGATAGTTGCCGGAACCGACTTCCCCCTTTTGGGAAGGCTCTTCAATCTGATACTGAGAAGGTTCTTCCTCAAAGAAAGCAACGTACAGGCAATCCATAGCCACGCCAACGAGGAATTCACAAATCTGGAACGGCTCCTCAAGCCGGAAAGCACATCCGGTTGAAAGCCCCCAGGTCCGCCGGCCAGCGAACAGAAGCCAGGAGGCTGTTGAAAAAACGCACCGTTCGCCCTTCGACAGGCTCAGGGCGAGCGGTTTTGAGTGCGTGCGTCTCTCCGTTCGTGGTGAGCCTGTCGAACCATGAACGGAGCAACGGGGTATTTCAACAGCCTCCCAGAACCAACGCACCATAGGTTCTTGGTTCTAGGTTCTAGGTTGGTTCTCCATGGGCGTCAGCCCACCTCAAACAGGTCCAGGAACGCCTGCCCCACGATCACCAGGATGATTACGCGCGTGGTCTTGCCTATGGACACCGCCAGCAGGAACCGCCAGAAGTTCATCCGCACGGCCCCCGCCGTGATCCCCGCGAACTCGAACAGCGGGTTCGGCACCGCCGACAGCCCCAGCAGCGTCGCGAACCCGTAGCGCCCCATCAGCCAATCTACCCAGCCCGCGGCCCGTCGCAGCCACCGCCCCAATCTGCCACCCAGCGGCATCTGGCGCTGCTCGCTCACGCCCCGTCCCACCACTCCCGCCAGATACGCCGTGCTCTCCGCCAGCGTCATCCCCGCCGCTCCCGCGACCACCACGCCCGGATCCCACAGCGTCTGCGACCCCGCCACGATGAGCGCCTGGCCCGCCGCCGTCAGACCCGGCACCGGCACGAACACCGTCGCCGTGCCCAGGAAGTTCGCCAGGAAGATGCCCGGATAGCCCAGCGTCTGCAGGTCGTCCTGGTCCAGCCACCCCGCTGCGAACGGCACCGTCGTCCCCGCTACGATCGCCACCAGCGCTGCCGCCGCCACGCCGATCATCAGCCACCGAGGCGCCCGCTCCAGCGGCAGCCAGGACGGCATGTCCAGCCCAAGCCGCCGGGCCGGCGGCTCCGGCAGCGCTATCTCGTCGCTCTCAACCTGGGTCTTTGCTCGCTCCTCGGCCATCCACCCAAGTATACGCGCTGCCCTCGCGCTCGACGTTGCGCGGGTCAGGCTTAAGCCTGACCCCTCCGCTTACGGATAGCGGCGCTATCGCTAGCGTCGGTTGTGGCGGCGATACGCGTCCCAGTACCAGAACGCCACCATA
>MGNZ01000116.1:5009-5189 GCA_001795235.1 Chloroflexi bacterium RBG_16_64_32
TCACTCACCGCATGGTGCGCCCGCGCCGATGGGGTGTCAAGCGAGGATGGGCATACGGGAGGAGCGACGAGCCAGGATCAGCCCCGGCGCTGAGGCGAACCACCGCGCTTCTCCCTCGTCCCACCCTTCCTTCACAATCTCGAAAGCCACGTCCCACCGGAGTGCGATGCCAAACCTCCC
>MGNZ01000116.1:5323-5507 GCA_001795235.1 Chloroflexi bacterium RBG_16_64_32
TGGCACAGGGATTATACACCCGTGGCCGTGTTGGCAAACAAACGGAGGAGGAATCCCTGTTTCCCACAGTTGTCATTCCCAGGGGAAAGCAACGAAACGAGGGGGCGACCTCCTCCGAGATAGAAACATTAGGCGGTGAGAATCGTTACAGCGGAGGCAGCCGGTGATTCACGCAGCCCCGACC
>MGNZ01000116.1:5627-5871 GCA_001795235.1 Chloroflexi bacterium RBG_16_64_32
GAAAGATGGCCCGACCCGACTCTGGTCCTCTTAGACTAGATTCAGGAGCCTCAGAATCAATGAGATTAGTACTGCCGTAATGGCGGCAACTAGTATTGTTCGGACATCGCCACTGAACGCTGCGATGGCGGTGCGCCACCATGGTCTGGTCAGCTCGGCGACTTTATCGAGTCCCGCGTTGCTAGGTCGGAGTCCGTGCCACTTGTTGTCTAGGCTGCGATTAAGTAGAGCGTCATCCATCAAC
>MGNZ01000116.1:6065-6445 GCA_001795235.1 Chloroflexi bacterium RBG_16_64_32
GCTGGCCGAATGCGCGCTCTGCCGCTCTCCACTTGCCCATCGCGACATTATGGACGAGGTCAGCCATATCCCGCATATGGTATTTGTGACCAGTCACGTCATACTTGCGACCACAATCCTCCTTGGGGCAACCGAAACTCATTTGCGGCGCTGTTATCGAATCGTCCCAGTCGTTGAGGAGTGAGACCAGCTTGTTCTCCACGAACCTCCCCAGGGTGCTTCGATCCCTGGGACACATAGGCTCCCCTACACGGAGACCTCCACCACGCGGGTGGAAGATGGGCCACAGCACGCCAAATTGTTCCACCTCGACGGGACGGGTGTCTGTCATCCGGCCCTCGCTATTTCCCAGCTGCCAGCGCGCGAACCCCCACACTACA
>MGNZ01000116.1:6469-9266 GCA_001795235.1 Chloroflexi bacterium RBG_16_64_32
GGGCAGATACCAAACCGCTACGTCGGCAGTCAGGAAGTCGGACAAGGCATCACGCAGCGCCTTCGAGAACACGACGCTCCCGCCGCCGACGACCAACACGACCAGTAGGGACACTGCCAGCTGCACGACAGCGCCTCGGGGATCAACGAGGCTTGCGAGTCGGTCTTTCCAGGATTCCCTCATGCCAGACGTATGATGCCTAAGGACGGGAACGCCGTCAACGTCTAGTCGCTCTCCGGAAGTCGCCATCAGTCACTCAGCCAGCCCTCCCCGCGTCGTGCTACAATTCTCTCGCCATGCGCTACCACATCTGGACCGAGGGCTGCCAGATGAACGAGGCCGACTCCGCCAGGCTGGCCGCCGCCCTCGTGAGGATGGGCTGGCGGGAGACCGCCAGGCCCGCCGACGCCGATCTCGCCGTCGTCAACACCTGCGTCGTCCGCCAGAAGGCGGAGGACCGCGCCGCCAGCTACCTGGGCCACCTCAGACGCATCAAGCAGGACCGCAACGGTCAGGCGCCCCTTAGCATCGCCGTCATGGGCTGCATGGTCGGCCCCCGCTCGGACGGCCTCCGCGCCCGCTTCCCCTACGTCGACGTCTGGGCCCGACCGCAAGACTTCGACGTTATCCTCCGCCGCCTCATGCCCGACACCGACCTCGGCGGCGAGTTCTGGCCCGACACTCTCCCCCAGCCCATCGGCCCCACCGCCTTCGTCCCCGTCATCCACGGCTGCAACAAGTTCTGCACCTACTGTATCGTCCCCTACCGCCGCGGCCGCGAGCGCTCCCGCACCATCGACGACATCGCCCGCGAGGTCGCCTTCCACTGCTCCCGCGGCGTGCGCGAAGTCACCCTTCTGGGCCAGACGGTGGAGGCATACGGCAAAGACCTGCCGCCGGGCCCGTCTGGGGAAGACAAGCCCGACCTGGCCGACCTCTTCGCCGCCATCCACGACACCCCCGGCCTCCAGCGCATCCGCTTCCTCACCTCCTACCCCCGCGACATGACCGAGCGCATCGTCCGCGCCGTCGCCGGCCTGCCGAAGGTCTGCGAGCACTTCAACATCCCCGTCCAGGCCGCCGACAACGACGTCCTCGCCCGCATGCGACGCGGCTACACCATCGAGGAGTACCTGGACTGGGTGCACCGCATCCGCGACGTCGTCCCCGGCGCCGCGCTCTCCACCGACGTCATCGTCGGCTTCTGCGGCGAGACAGAGGCCCAGTTCCAGCGCTCCCTTGACCTGCTGGAGCAGGTCCGCTTCGACAAGGTGCACGTCGCCGCTTACTCGCCGCGGCCGGGCACCATCGCCTGGCGTCACATGGAGGACGACGTCCCCTTGGATGAGAAGATGCGCCGGCTCCACGCCGTCGAGGCCCTCCAGGAGGGCATCGCCGCGCAGATCAATCAGGCGCTTGTGGGCGCCACCCAGGACGTCCTGGTCGAAGCCGAGAAGGGGGGCGTCCTCACCGGCCGCACCCGCGCCAACAAGCTCGTCCACTGGCCGCACGCGTCCGGCCAGGGCGACGCCGCCCCGGGCGACCTGGTGAACGTCCGCATCACCCGCGCCAGCCCCTGGGCCCTTCGCGGCGTCCAGGCCCAGACCGCCGTCCCGGCCTAGCAGGCCCATCATGTCCTCCCCATCCCCCGGCGCCCGCTCCCCCGCCAAGCACCGGCCTGTCAACCGCGACGTGGCCGTCCTGGTGGTCATCTTCACCGTGGACGAGGGCCGTCTCCATATCCTCCTCGTCCGCCGCAGCGCCCAACCCATGGAGGGCGCCTGGTCCCTCCCCGGCGGCCTCCTCACGCCCAGCGAGTCCCTAGACGAGGCCGCCGTCCGCAAGCTGGACGACGAGACCGGGCTCACCGACGTGTTCCTGGAGCAGCTCTACTCCTTCTGCGACCTGGACGGCCGCGGCTCCATCGCCGCCGCCTACTTCGCCCTCGTGGACGCCTCCAGCGCTCACCTCGCCCGCCGCCGCGCCTGGCTCCCCGCCTGGCACCCCGTCGATGACCTCCCCGACCTCGCCTTCGACAACCGGCGCGTCATCGACTACGCCCTCCAGCGTCTACGCACCAAGCTGGATTACTCCAACGTCGCCTACTCCGTCCTGCCCGCGGAGTTCACCCTCTCTCAGCTCCAACGCGCTTACGAGGCGATCCTCGTCCGGCCCCTGGACAAGCGCAACTTCCGCAAGCGCATGCTCTCTTTGGACATCATCGAGCCCATCGGGCGCACCGCCACCGAGGGCCGTCACCGGCCCGCCCAGCTCTACGCCTTCCGCGAGCGCAAACCGATCGTCTTCTAGCCTCGCATGCTGTTCCTCCGCCTCCTCGCGGCCGCCCTCGCCCTGGCCGGCCTCAAAGGCGTCGGCATCATCCTCGTCGACGAGCGCGGCCGCTTCCTCCTCAACCGTCGCAGCGACGATCCGGACGAGCGCCTGCGCGGGCGCTGGGTCATCCTCGCCGGCGGCATCGAGCCCGGCGAGACGCCGGAGCGGGCCGCCCTGCGCGAGATCCGGGAGGAGACCGGCCACCCTGTGCCGCGCGTCCACCTCGTCGTCCGGGCCCGCTGGCCGCGTTCCGTCCACCTCTACGCCGCTGGCCTGCCCCTGCCGCCAGAAGACATCCTGCTGGGCGAGGGCGCGGAGCACCGCCTCGTCACTCTGGATGAGGTCCGCGGTCTTTCGCCCCGCGCGCCCCTGCTGCGCCCCGTCCTCCGCGCCTTCACCAGCACCGGCCCCTACCAGGCCTGCCTCCAGGACGCCCGCCGGGCATAGGCCGCCTGCCGAAGGG
>MGNZ01000117.1:0-4476 GCA_001795235.1 Chloroflexi bacterium RBG_16_64_32
CTCCGCTGACGCACCCGCGGACATGGTGTCCGCGGCGCCGCTGGAGGTCCTCTCCGCCTCGGCGGAGAACTTCCAGCGAGAAGTGGAGTCGCTTCGCATGGAGCTGCTGTTCAGCATGAACGTTGGCGGCTTCGCGGTGGACGCCGATATGGACATGACGTTCGAGGCGCCCGACCAGATGTACATGACGATGGACCTCACCGGCCTGGGATCGTATGAGATGCTGATGCTGGGCACAGACATCTACATGAACATACCGATGCAAGGCTGGGTGGTCTTCTCCATGGACGACATGCTGGGTGGCCAGGGAGTCGACGAGCTGGGCGTGGACGCGGGATCGTTCCAAGACGCGTTCGGCGAGCACAGCTTCCTGGACTACGAGGCGATTGTGGGGAGCCTGGGTGGAGAGGTGGAGGACCTGGGCGAGGAGACGGTGGACGGCACAACCTACCGGCACTTCCAGGCGACCCTGGACTTCGCGGACCTCGCCGCGGCATTCAGCGACGCTTTCTCCGTCACCGATGACCTGAACCTCGAGGACGCGAGCGGCCCCCTGACATTCGATGTCTGGGTGGACCCGGAGAGCTTTCTCCCGCACTCGCTGACAGCGAGCGGTGAGTTCGCGTTCGGCGCCGACTCGATGGTGTTCGACGCCAATATGCGGATATTCGACTACAACGAGCCGGTGGAGCTCCCAAGCGCACCGGAGGATGCTCTGTCCTTTGCCGACCTGCTAAGCGGCATGTTCGAGTAGGGCGGCGCAGGCCCCGGCGGTCCCTGCCCGTGCACGTCCCCCTGGTCGGCGCAAGACTGATAGCCTACAATATTGCCGTCATCCCCAAACTTGGAGGGCATCTCCCATGGCCGACTGCCTGTTCTGCACGATAGCCCGGGGCACGATGAAGGTGGACAAGCTGTACGAAGACGAGCTCGTCTTCTCCATCCGCGATATCCACCCGCGCGCCCCTGTCCACGTGATGGTGATCTCGAAGGAGCACATTCCCACGGCGACGGAGCTAACCGATGAGCATGGGCCGTTGCTGGGGAGGCTGTTCGCCGCCGCCGCCAAGGTCGCTCAACAGGAGGGGCTACACGAGCGAGGTTACCGGCTGGCGTTCAACGTGGGCGAGCACGCCGGGATGACGATCTCCCACCTGCACCTGCACATGCTGGGTGGCCGCCCCCTTGGCCCCGAGGGGTAGGGCGCGGGCTTCCCGCAGTCCGCCACTGACCACAGCCTGAGGGCTGCCCCCGGGCGAGAGAGCGGACAATCTGAAACCGTCTGCGGCCCGGGGCGCTCGGTACGGTACGCTGACGCCTCCCCGTTGACGGTCGCCGAACAGACGTTCTATGCTCGTCGCGTGCGATGCCTGAAAGATTATTCCCAGCGCACATGACGGGAGGCGCCCTTGCCCACCACACTGCGAGCTGCGGCGTTCGGCCTGGATGCCGCAACGGCGACCTGCGCTGCCTTCAATCTAACCTATTTCCTATGCCGCCTGGCCCGGCGCCGGGAGGAGACGGCCCCGCGCGCGGTGGCCCTCTTCGCCCTGGCGCTGGTCTCCCTCGGGGCGCTGGGGGAGAGCCTGTTCCTCCTGGCCTCGCTCACGGTACTCCCTGCGAGCTCTCCCCCAGCCACCCTGCCCTGGATCCTGGTGCGTGTACTGCCGCTGGCCGGCACCGCTTTCGTCGCTGCGCTTGTCCTGCGGCGGTGGTTGGCCGCCGTCATATCTGAGGACGTTCGCCCGTGAGTACGCTGGCCGTGGCGATACGAAACAAGCGTTGGGAGGTCGCCGCCCTCTGCCTGCTCGTGGGCGTGGCGGAGGCGGCGGCCGTCCTCCCGCCGGACGCGGTGGAGGGGCTGTTGGAGGTGCTGGCGGGGCTGGAGGATGAGCGTCCCCGCAGGCGCGGAGGCGCCCGCTCCTTCGACAGGCTCTCTGGCCGGGCAGGCAGGACAGGCCGTGGTGGCCGCCGCTGAGCGCAGCGGGGCTGCAGCCCGCAACTTCTACCATGGGGCTGTGGACCAGGCGGAGCGGCTGGACCTGGAACGGGCGCAAGAGATCGAGGGCCTGGACGACGAGATCGCTCTGTTGCGGGTGAGGCTCAAGCGGGCGGTGGAGGAGCACCCGCAAGACGTGCAGCTCCTGGTCAAGGGCCTGGACATTCTGGTGCGGGCCGTCGGGGCCCGCTACCGGCTATCGCCCAAGTCGCGCAAGGACCTGGCCGATAACCTGGCGGCGACCCTGAACAGCCTGGGCGACCAGCTTCTGCCACAGGAGGGGTGAGCGATGTCGACGCCCCTGGACCGCGCGCTGGCCCGCTTCCGTCGCGGCCGGCAAGACGGCAGCGACGTCCCTGCCCGAATCTCGGCCGCCGAGTTCCGGGCGGCCACGGAGCAGCGGC
The DNA here is from genome assembly GCA_001795235.1 of Chloroflexi bacterium RBG_16_64_32. Classification (GTDB taxonomy): domain Bacteria; phylum Chloroflexota; class Dehalococcoidia; order SM23-28-2; family RBG-16-64-32; genus RBG-16-64-32. Next base: position 2,404 of record MGNZ01000117.1, read on the forward strand.
TTCGCAGCCTGGAGCGCGAGGTGGCGGAGGTTAAGGGTCGCATCAACGGCCTCATCTTCGTGGTCGCCGGCGCGGTGTTCGCCCAAATCGTGCTCAAGCTGGTGCAGTAGCGGCGGCCGCGTCTTCGGGTAATTCCAACACATCACCCCAGCCTGAAGGCTGGGGCATGGGTGGCGTAGATGCCACACCCTTCAGGGTGTGGTGCTGCCCACCAAACGTGTGAATTGAAGGTCGGCGGGGGCCGCGACAGGCACCCCTTGACGGGCTAGAACAGACGTTCTATCATCTGGGTGCCATGAACTCGCCGACGTCCCGTGCGCTACCCCGGCTGCGTCCGTACCAGTGCCTGGCCGGGCGGGCGATCATCGAGTCGGCGCTCAACGGGCGGGGCCTCACGGTCACCGTGGTGATGGCCCGTCAGGCGGGCAAGAACGAGCTCTCCGCCCAGGTGGAGATGCTACTGCTGGCTAAGAACGCCCGCCGCTCCCTGGATGGCGTGAAGTGCGCCCCAACCTTCAGTCCGCAGGCCCGGATCAGCCTCTCGCGGCTCTGGAGCCGGATTCTGGAGGCCGGCCTTGACCCGCTGGCCAGCCGCGAGGACGGCCACGCCGTTCGTCTCGGCCGCGCCCGTCAACTGTTCCTGTCGGCAGAGCCGGCGGCGAACGTGGTGGGCCACACGGCGTCGCTGCTCCTGGAGATAGACGAGGCGCAGGACGTTGACCGCGAGAAATTCGACCGCGAATTCCGGCCCATGGCCGCGCCCGCCAACGCCACGACCGTCTACTACGGCACACCGTGGGACGATACGACCCTGCTGGAGCAGGCTGTGGCGCTGAACCTGGAGATGGAGCGGCGCGACGGCGTGCGGCGCCACTTTCAGTTCGACTGGACAGCCGTGGCGGAGCTGAACCCCGAGTACGGTCGGTTCGTGGAAGGGGAACGGGCCCGGCTGGGGGAGAACCATCCTCTGTTCCTGACCCAGTACGCGCTCAAGACCGTGTCCGGCGGGTGCCTGTTCAGCGCCGGACAGCGGGCGCAGCTTCAGGGCAAGCAGCCGAGGATGGCCGGCGCCGCCGAAGGCGAGAGCTACGTCGCAGGCCTTGACGTCGGCGGCCAGGAACTGGGCGAGATGGGGGCCGCCGGCCCTTCGATGGGCCCTTCAACGGCGCTCAGGACGGGCTCAGGGCGAGCGGGCGGGCACGACCTCACCGTCCTCACCGTGGCGCGCGTAGCGGCCCCGGCGTCCGGGGCGCTGATGCAGGAGCCGCGGCTGGAGGTGGTGGAGCACATGGCGGTGGAGGGCGAGAAGCACGACGAGCTGTTCGCCCGTCTGGTGGACGTGCTGGGGCGCGTCTGGCGGGTGCGGCGGCTGGCCGTGGACGCCACGGGCCTGGGCGAGACGCTGGCCCGCCTGCTGGCCAAGGCCCTGGGGCCGAGCGTAGTGCAGCCGGTGAAGTTCACCGCCGAGTCGAAGTCGCGGCTGGGCTACAACCTGCTCGCGGCGGTGAACGGCGGCCGCCTAAAGGTGTACGCCGCGGATGGCTCCTCTGAGTACTGCGAGCTCTGGCGCCAGGTGGAGCTGGCGCGGGCCGCCTACCGGCCCAGCCGGACGATGAACTTCTACGTCGATGCATCCAGCGGCCACGATGACTTTCTGATGAGCCTGGCCCTGGTCGTGGAGGCCGCCCGCGACCTGGACCCGCGGCCTCGCGTGGCGCGGGGCCGGTCCGCCCATACGGACACGGCGACATCGTAGCTCTCGACAGGCTCGGGACAGGCCTGGGAAAGGACACGCTGATGGTAATAGAGACTAGTGTTAGCCTGGCAGGCGAAGATATATCGCTCCGGCGCGTCCGCCGTGATGCTCTACCGGAGGAGATCGTCTACCGCGACGACGGATGCGACATGCATCCCCGTTGCCTAACGTGTCCCCTGCCCCGCTGCCGCTACGACGAGCCCGGCGGCCTGCGGGCGATGCTCAACGCCTACCGCGACGAGCAGATCGCGGCCCAGCGGCGCGAAGGTGCACCCGTGGACGAGATAGCGGAGCGCTACGGCCTTTCCCGCCGCACG
>MGNZ01000117.1:4619-4798 GCA_001795235.1 Chloroflexi bacterium RBG_16_64_32
CGCCGCCGCGCAGACTATCGGGTACGTTCTGGTTACGGGGGCCGCCGTGTGGCTGGTCATGCAGTACGTTCCTTCGTCGTGAGCGGGACGAATACGCGGAAGGTCGGGCCTGAAGCAAGGTAGCCCAAGTTGGGGGAGGCTTAAGCGATGATCGAGAAGCTACAATTGGCGCCATCGGG
>MGNZ01000117.1:4811-6456 GCA_001795235.1 Chloroflexi bacterium RBG_16_64_32
GCACTGCCACTCCCGCAGCAACTCGCCCGCCTCGACATGTCCCGTCTGCGGGCCTACCGCGAGAACCTGGACTTCTATCGCGGGACGCAGTGGCTGGAGCCGCGCCGCAGGCGGGAGCGCCGTCTCACCTTCAACTACGCCAAGGCTATCGTGGAGAAGACGGCGTCCTACGTCGTCTCCGGCTACTCGGCCCTGGTCGACCCTGTCGACGGCTCGCCGGCGGAGCTGGAGAGGGCCCGCCGCGCCGAGTCCGCACTGCGGGAGGTCCGCGACGAGAACAACCTGGACCAGCTCGATTTCGATAATGAGATCGACTGCTCCATCCTGGGGGACGCCGCCTACAAGGTGACCTGGGACCCGCGGGAGGGGCGCGTGCGGGTGTCGGCGCCGGACGTGCAAGGGCTGTACGCCTGGTGGCTGGGTGACGACCCGGGCCGGGTGTGGCGGGTCGCGTCGCGCTACACGCTTACGCAGGAGGAGGCGGAGGCGCTGCTGGGCCCGGTGCCCGCCGGAAGGCTGGCCAAGGCGGAGCGCACCGTCGTCGAGGTGTGGACGGAGGCCGACTTCCAGCTCTGGCTGGACGGAGCGCTGTTCCAGGAGCAGGCGAACCCGTACGGGTTCATCCCCTTCGTCATCTATCCCAACCTGCGGGAGCCCAAGCAGTTCTGGGGCGTGTCCGACCTCGAAGCGATCAAGGCGCCCCTGCGGGAGTTGAACCGCGCCGTCTCCCAGCTATCGACGATCCTGGAGCTATCGGGGAATCCAATCGCTGTGCTGGAGAACGTGACGGAGGCGCGAGACATCGAGGTGCAGCCGGGGGCCGTGTGGGAGGTGCCGGAGAAGGCGCGCGCCTACCTGCTGGACCTGCTGCAGGGCGGCGGCGTGGGGTTGCACGTGGACTACGTGAGCCTGGTCCTGCGCACGATGCATGACCTGGCGGAGGTGCCCCGCAGCGCCTTCGGGGAGAACCGACAGGCGCTGTCCGGGGTGGCGCTGCAGATGGAGCTGGACCCGCTGCTGAAGAAGGTGCAGCGCAAGCGGCTGATCCGCTCGGCGGCGCTGCGGCGGCGGAACGCAATGATCCTGCGCATCCTTGAGCAGTCCGCCTTTGACGGAGGCGAAAAGTTCGCGCCCTATCGGACGAAGATAGTGTGGGCGCCCGTGCTGCCGCAGGACCGCTCCCGCCTGGTTGAGGACGAGGCGCGGCTGGTGGCGGCGGGCATCCATTCGCGGCGGACGGCGGCGGGGCTGCTGGACGTGGCCGACCCGGACGCCGAGTGGGAGCGGTGGCGAGAGGAGGAGCGGCCATGAGGCGGGCGCAGAGCAGACGGCGACTGAAGGAGGTAGTGGGTCATTCACCAGATGAGAGAAGAACTTCCCGGTGCCCGCCTTGCGAAACTTACTCTACTCGCATGTGAGGTCCACGCCGAACTGCTCGCTGAGGTGGCGCAGCTGTGCCTTGCTCAGGGGAATTAGCCTTTCGGGTGGCACGGCGGACGGGGTCGGGCTGTGATTCTTTAGGGGTAGTCTGTCGTGCATCCGTTGCACAAGCGCCGCAACCCCCCTGTCTTCATAGACCCGTCGGAAGCCGCACCGCTCACAGTGCACTCCATACCCGTCTTCGTCCGATATCGGCTCCTTACTC
>MGNZ01000117.1:6470-7007 GCA_001795235.1 Chloroflexi bacterium RBG_16_64_32
TCTAACACGCGTCTTAGAACGACCCACTATTGGAAGGAAGGACCTCATGAACACGAACGAGCAAACTGAGGAGCCGCTGGGGCTGCCGAAGGGCAGCGTGCGGTCGATGATGTCGCTGGGGGTAGTGGTGGCGGCGGGGGCGATCGCCGGGTTCCTGCTGGTGGAGGACACGACGGCGGACCTGACGAAGATCGTGGTGGGGGGCTGGATAGCCGCCCTGGGCAACGTTATCGGGTTCTACTTCGGGACGCGCAGCGGCGGGTGACGAGAGGGGGAGGAAGGCAGCGAACCGGTCAGATTCAGCTTCGGGCTATTGGACTTGCAGCGTACTTCCACCGGACAGTGCGGCTTCGAACGTTACCCGTTTCTCGGACCCATCAGGAGCGGCTACAGATACCTCGTAGCGGCCCGGCTTCGGCAGCGGAAATCCTGCGTGTCCTCACACCTTCCCCGCCACGTCGCGCATGAAGCCCGCCATCATCTCGCCGACGGCGGAATGGCATGCCCCGCTCGTCCTACGAGTGCCTCAGGGCGAGC
>MGNZ01000117.1:7171-8233 GCA_001795235.1 Chloroflexi bacterium RBG_16_64_32
TCCGGTGATCTAATCGAGGCCAGCTCCACTACCAGCTCCCACTCGCCGCGTGCCAGCGCCAGCTTCTTCGCGCGTGACCAGCCCTTGATCTGCCGCTCCGCTGCGAACGCCTCGTCGCGCGTATTGAAAGGTTCAGAGAAGATCAGGCGGATAGGGAGTCGCCTGGCCGTGTAACCCGCGTATCGCCTGCTGCGGTGGGCACTGAGCCGGGCGTCAAGGTCGTCCGTATGGCCGACATACAGCGAACCGTCAGAGCACTCAAGCATATAAACCTGGAACGGCATGTCCAAGGCTCACACCTTCCCCGCCACGTCCCGCATGAAGGCGGCCATCAGTTCCCCGATGGCGTCAGCGCTCGGCCCCACGAAGACCAGCACGACCAGCGAGGCCCCGATGTCCTTGTACGCCCGCATCTGCTCGACGGCCAGGGCAGGGTCTCCCCAGCCGATGGCGTCGCCGCGGACGGTCAGGGCGATGCTGTCGGGGTCGCGGCCGTACTCCCGTGCGAACTGCTTGACCTTGGCGTAGCGCTCGGCGAGTGCCTCCGGCGGCCCCATGGCGTGCCAGGCGTCGCCGTAGCGGGCGACGCGGCGGAGGGCGCCGTCGGCCCAGCCACCGATCCATATCGGCGGGTGCGGCTTCTGGACGGGCTTGGGGTAGAACCCCACGTCGCCCAGCTTGTAGAAGCGGCCGTCGAAGCTGGGGTCGTCCTCCGTCCAGCAGCGACGGATCACCTCCAGGTACTCGGCCATGCGGGGGCCGTGGTCGGCGATGGGCACGTTCAGGGCCTGGAACTCCTCCTTCATCCAGCCGGCGCCGGCGCCGAAGATGAGGCGTCCTCCGGAGAGCACGTCCAGAGTGGCGAGCTCCTTGGCCAGCACCACAGGCTGGCGCTGGGTGATCACCAGGACGGAGGTGCCCAGGCGGACGCGCCGGGTGACGGCGGCCGCGAAGAGCAGGGTGGACACCGGCTCCAGAAAGGGCCACTCCGGCTGCACGGGGTAGCGTCCGCCGGGGTACGGGGAATCGAGCCTGCGGGGAGTGATGATGTGGTCGCTCACC
>MGNZ01000118.1:0-729 GCA_001795235.1 Chloroflexi bacterium RBG_16_64_32
CGGGAACAGCGCGGGCAGCGCCGGCGGCCAGTACGGCCTGCGCCTGGTGCTCGTAACGGAAGGTGGCGATCACCTCGGCAGCGCCCAGGGCGCGGGCGGCCAGAGTGGCCATGACGCCGATGCTGCCGCCGCCCAGCACGACTACACGCTCCCCGAAGGAGAGGCCCACCGCGTGCAGGCCGTGAACGGCTACGGCGAGCGGCTCCACCAGCGCCCCCAGCTCAAAGTCCATAGCCTCCGGCAGTGGATACAGGGTATAGTCGGGAACAGCCACGTATTCGGCCAGGGCGCCGGTCGAGAAGGTCCCCAGCAGCACCCGCCTGGGGCAGATATGGTATCTCCCAGTCCGGCAGTAGGCGCACTGGCGACAGGTGCGCAGCGGCTCGACCAGCGCCGACTGGCCGGGCGCGAAACCCTGCACGCCCTCGCCCACCCCGGCCACCTCGCCGGCGAACTCATGCCCGGGCGATATGGTGGGACTGAAAGGAAGCTCTCCTCGGTAGAAGTGGAGGTCGCTGCCGCAGATGCCGCAGGCGCGCACGCGCACAAGCACCTCGCCCGGCCCAGGCGAGGGCACGGGCACCTCCCTGACCTCGATCTTCTCCTTGCCGCTGCTGAAGGCGGCCAGCATTGTTCCAGACACAGCGCGGCTATCGTAGCACGTGCCCTCCAGCCCGTCGATGCGCTATCATCGTTATTGTCATGCGGGCCGCCAACCAACCGGCTAGC
>MGNZ01000118.1:767-7051 GCA_001795235.1 Chloroflexi bacterium RBG_16_64_32
AAGGTCTGCAGCTACAAGGAAATGGGAAACTTGAAGGCGGCCAGCATAGTCCCGGACACAGCGCGGCTATCGTAGCACGTGCCCTCCAGCCCGTCGATGCGCTATCATCGTTATTGTCATGCGGGCCGCCAACCAACCGGCTAGCTGGTGGGGATGGCACTGGGAGCAGCCGGTGCCGTTGTCACTGGTGGAAATCCTGCAGGCGGGGAATCTCACGCCCCGTCTGGCAGCTATGTTCTGGCCGGCGATGGAGCGGGGTGCGTCGCTCATCGTGGCGGCGGACCCGCCATCGGCAGGGAAGACGGCGACCCTCACCGCCCTCCTCTCTCTAACCCCGCCGGAGACGGTAGCCTACTTCACCCGAGGCGTCGGCGAGACCTTCAGCCTGCCACCGCGCTCAGACGACCGCCCAACGTACCTCCTGGTCAACGAGATGAGCGACCACCTACCGGTGTACACGTGGGACAGCTACGCCCGTCGCGCATTCGAGCTGATGGCCGAAGGGTACTCGCTGGCCACGACGGTACACGCCGACTCAGTGGAAGAGGTGCTGGCGATCCTGCGCGACGAGCTCGGCGTGCCGGGGGCACATATCGCCAACCTCACGTTTATCGTGCCTTTGCACCTGAACTACGGGCCGGCCAGCGCCCGCACGGCCCGCCGTCGCGTGGCCCAGGTGGCGTTCTTGCGGCCCGACGGACGGGGAGGCTTCGTCCGGCGCGACATAGCCCGCTGGGACGAGGACACGGATAGCTTCGCGGTCCTGGAGTCGGATGAGGACCGACGGGCGCTCGCGGAATGGTGCGGCATCTCGACTGAGACGCTGCTCGGGGAGATCGACAGTCGCGAAGCGTTCTTCGCGCGCCTGATGGGGGACGGGATGTCCTCCATTCGGGAGGTGAACGCGGCGATAGAGCGGTTCTACGCCGAGAAGATCAGGCCTCGCCGGTCAGCGTAGCGGCGGCCCGCCGCCAGTCCGACAAGTCCTTGAACACGAAGTCGGCGCCGCACTCCTTGAGCTCATCGACCGAGTGGCGGCCCGTAGCCACGGCAACGGCGATGACGCCGTTGGCCTTCGCGGACGAGACATCGTGCGGCGTATCGCCGATGACCACGGCCGCCGCTCCCGGCAGGCCCTCGGCCACGCGCTCCACGGCCCGCCGAACGATGACCGCCCGGTCCTCGCTCTCCTCGCCGAACGCGCCGCCGATGAAGTAGGCGTCGATGCCGTAATGGGCCAGCTTCATCTGCGCCGCCCGGCTGAAGTTGCCCGTGGCCAGACCCAAGCGAACGTCCGGCCGTCCTCGCATGGCATCCAGCAGCGCGGGGAACCCGGGCATCAGCTTGCCCTCGCACTCGCGGAGCGCCTGCGGCAGGTGCGCGTAGTAGCGCTCCAGGAAGCGTGCCTGATGTGCTTCGTAGCCGCCATCGATGCCATGCTGGCGCAGCGCCTCGGCCAGGATGTAGCGGTCAGTGCGACCGCTGAACTCCACCCCCTTGAAGCCGTCGCCGATGCCGAACAGGTCGCCGAACGCTTGGCCCATCGCCATGCCGCCGGCGCCGCCGCTCCAGAGCAGCGTGTTGTCCACATCAAACAGCAGGAGCCGCGACACCCTCAGCCCTTCTCCTCCCACACCACGCCCACAACCCGCTTGCCTGTGTGCACCAGAAACGACGGTGCGGTCCTGGACTCCACGAGCTGCTCCCGGGTTACGTCCAGCGCCCGCGTGGGCCGTCCCATAAGCGTGGCCTCAAGGTCGGGCGCTATCCTTTCGGTGACGGAGAAGCGGCCCAGGCTGCGTGTCTTCCGCAGCTCGGCCACTCTGTGGCCGCTGTCAGCGACGATTGCAACCAGATGCGTCACGCGGCCGTCCCACCAAAATTCGCTGGCGTCAAGGCGTCCAGCGCTACTTTTCCACGGGGAGCCCTGCCTTCAGCCAGGCCTCGGTGCCGCCTTCCAGGTTGAACAGCCGGGTGAGGCCCGCGGCCGCCGCCATCTCGCAGGCGAGGGCGCTGCGCTGACCAACCTGGCAGACGAAGATGACGTCCTTGTCGCGCGGCAGCTCGCCCCTGCGGGCGAAGACTGAGGCCACCGGGATCAACTGGGCGTTGGGCACATGGCCGCCGCTGTACTCGCGCGGTTCCCGGACGTCGATGACAGCCACATCGTCGCGGCCCATCATCTCCTTGCCTTCGTCGACGCTGATACGGGCGAAGGGCTCTTGCGGCTCCTCTGTGGGCATCCTGACCGACCTCCCTTGTCTTCGGGATTGTCGCAATTGTAACACGGATTACTGCACAATTGCAGCCGTCTTCAATTCTACTCTACCATCGGAGGTCGCTTGTTGACAGGCCCCACGCTACGGTTATCATTCTCGCAGAGGAGGTGCGCGGTGGTCGAGCAAGTCCAGATCGACGAGCTCAAGGAGAAGATGGCGCTGGAGCGGGGCAGACTGCTGTCCGTCCTTGAGTCGCTCCCCGAGACGGACGCCGACACGCCCCGGAAATCCGGAGACTGGAGCGCCAAGCAGCAGATGTCCCACCTGTGCGAGATGGAATCCGCCTACCGCGCCTGGGTGGAGAGAGCGCTGGCGGAGGACGGCGCCAGCCTGGACGGCGTGGGCGGCGAGCCGGTCGCCATCCCCCTGGAGCGCGCTCACCTGCACTCAGCCTCCGAGCACGTGGCGCAGATGCGCCGGCAGCGAGGCGAAACGTTAGCCGTCATCGAGCGTATGCGTCCCACTGACTACGACCGCACGGCGACAAGTTCGGTCTTCGGTACGCTTACCGTCATGCAGTGGCTGCGCTCCTACTATCGACACGATCGCATGCACTACGATCAGGTCCGCGGCGAAGAGCCCACGTACAATCCGCGCTTCCAAAGCGGTCAAGAACCGGACCAGCGCCGCCCGAGCGCCGCCGGCTAAGGACGTGGCCAAGCCCGTCGTGTTCGTGACGCGCCGCCTCCCGGGCGGCGCTCTCGATCTGCTGGACCAGCACACTGACCTGCGCCTGTGGGAGGAAGAGGCGCCCCCGCCCGACCGGGAGCTCCTGCGGCAGGCCGCACGCTGTCACGGGCTACTCACCCTCCTCACAGACCGCGTGGACGACAAGCTGCTGGAGGGCGCTGACCACCTGGTGGTCGTTAGCAACATGGCCACGGGCATCGACAACATCGACGTCGCGGCGGCGAGCGAGCGCCACGTACTGGTGACACGCACGCCGGGCGTCCTCAGCGAGACGGTGGCCGATTTCACCTTCGCCCTGATGCTGGCGGCGGCGCGCCGCGTCGCGGAGGGGGACCGCTACGTGAGGGCCGGACGCTGGAAAACGTGGGGCCCGTCCACTCTGCTGGGCTGCGACGTGTTCGGCGCCACCCTGGGAATCGTGGGGCTTGGTGGTGTGGGGATGGAGGTGGCGAGGCGGGCGCGCGGCTTTGGCATGCGCATTCTGTACCACAGCCGCACGCGCAAGCCCGCCCCGGAACGCCGCTACCGGATGACCTTTCTGCCGCTGGACGACCTCCTGCGGCAGTCGGACTTCGTCACGCTGCACGCGGCTCTGACGCCGCAGACTCGCCAACTCATCGGCAAGCGGGAGCTGGGCTTGATGAAGGACACGGCCGTCCTCGTAAACACGGGTCGCGGGCCGCTGGTCGACCAGATGGCGCTTTATCAGGCGCTCAAGGCCGGGCGCATCGCCGGCGCCGCCCTCGACGTCACCGACCCCGAGCCGATCGGGCCGGATGATCCACTCCTGTCCCTGGACAACGTGGTGATGGCGCCCCACATAGCCAGCGCCAGCATGGCCACACGCGCCCGTATGGCGATGCTGGCGGCGGAGAACCTGCTGGCCGCGCTGGCCGGCCGCATTCCCAGGGACAGCGTGAACCGGGACATCGCCCGGGCCTGGCGAGCGGCGCGGCGGCGGCGCCTCGCGTCTCCGTCTTGACACCCCGAATCGTGGATGCTATCGTCGCGCTGTCTAAACGGCCGGGAGCAGGCCTGTCTCCGACGAGTCGGAGGGGCCTCCTTCCTTGTTTGCGACCGAATATGCCCCAGCCTCTCCGACAGACCGGTAATCTCTGGCTGGCCAAGGCGCTCTGGGACCTGGGCGCAGTCCAGTTCGGAGATTTCACCGTGGGCCGCACCACCTCACACTCGCCGGTCTACGTGAACCTGCGCCTGCTCATCAGCAACCCCCGCGCGCTCCAGCGCGCCGGCCGCATGATCCACGAGGAGGTGCAGACCCTGCAGAGGATGCGCCACGCCCGGGCCCAGCCATTCCAGCGCGTGAGCGGCATCCCCTTCGGCGGGCTCCACCTGGCCCTCTCCTATTCGCTGGCCAGCAAGGTCCCCCTGATATATGTGCATCCAGCGAAGGAGCGCAACGGCGCGCGCGCCTTCGTGGAAGGAAAGTACGTGCGCGGCGAGGCCGTCCTCCTGGTGGACGACCTCATCACCAGCGGCGGTAACGTCATAGAGACCGCGACCTTCCTGAAGACTGAGGCCGGGCTCAGGACAAAGGACGTGGTGGTGCTTCTAGACCGTCAGGAGGGCGGCGAGCAGCGTCTTCGCCGCCACGGCTATAACCTCATCTCCATCCTGGGCCTGGAGACGATGCTCAATTACCTGATGGCCAGCGGTCGCATCGACGAGCACTGGTACCGCAAGAGCATCGATTACATCCAGAGCCGTCGCGCCGAGCGGGCGGGCTGAGCAGCGAGAGCCTACAGTGGGCGGGCGAACTCCGCCACGATGGGCTTCGCCAGCCGTGCGAAGTCCGCGTACTTCATGCTCATCGTGTCGGTATGAGTCCCCGAGTCAAACACGATCGTCTCGTCTTCGGCAAGCGACCTGTCGACGTATAGGGGCAGGTCATACAGGTTGCCGAAGGGAGGCATAGCGCCGACTTCGCAGTCCGGGAAACGACCCGCGAACTCGTCCTCCTGAGCGAGACGCGCCTCTTTGGCGCTGAGAACGGTGGCCGCCCTGTCCAGGTCGACCCGCGCGGGCGCAGGCAGGACGAACATTGACAGCCCGCCGTTTCCCAGGATCATCACCACTTTGGCCAGCATGCGACCTGGGACGTGCTCGGCGGCGGCCACCTCCTGGGCAGTGTAGGCCACAGCGTGGTGCTGGACCTGAAACGGCACCTTGTTCTCGCGCAGGTAGGCTTCGAGGTCTTCTTTGCAGCCCATGCTGAACCTCCTTGCTGGCGCTCCGATCCTTCCAGGCTATAGTATGCTCTCTTCCGGCCGACAATGACCATCGGTGTTCAGCAAAAGGGGCCATTTGGCCCGTAACAGTTTTTGACCGCCCGCATCTACGGTGCTAGACTGACTTCTCACGGTAGGCAGACAGTTGCGACTCTCATTCTTCACGATACTCTCAGCACTGGCGGCCCTGACCTTATGGGCATGCGCCGGCGGAGGAACCCCCGCCACGGAGGCTCCCACCGATGCCGGTACTACTACCCCAGTTGTGTCAGGGGTGGCGGCGTCATGCGCCGCCATCGAGGACATCGACAGCTACCGTTACTCCATCGCCCTCAAGCTGGAGACGCCCGCCTTCCAGCAGCCGGAAGCAGCCACACCCAACCCTCTCAGTGAATTCGCCGACGCGCTCACGGGACTGTTCCAGGATATGGAGCTGGAGGGCGCGTTCGTCGCGCCGGACCGGAGCCAGGCGTTGCTCCGCTTCCAGGGCGAAGACCTGGAGCTGCGGACTATTGGGGACGACAGTTGGATACGAGTAGGGGCCACCTGGCAGGAGCAGCCATCCACCACGGGAGAGGAAGCGCTGTTGACGCCCGCATCCGTCTGTGAGGACCTCGTGAGGGACCTGGCGTCCTCTCTTGCCGCCGCGTCAGGAGAGGAGGAGTTGGTGAGCGGAGTGGTAACCGTGCATTACCGCCTGGATGAGGCGGACCTGAAGGGGCTGCCGGAGCTGCTGGGCCGCAGCGGCGAGGAGGGTCTGCCAAGCGAATTCGGCGTGGATGTCTGGCTGGAACGCGACGACGGCTGGCCGGTGCGCCTTGAGATAACGGCTTCGGACACCGACGAAGAGGGCAATCCGATCAGCCTGGAGCTGTTCATGGAGTTCAGTGACATCAACAACCCCGATATCGAGATCAACCCGCCGCCAGTATCGCCGGGGCAAGCCTAGGCTGACGGGAAGGCTACAGGAGGCGCCGGATAGCCTTGCGGCCGGGGCGGGGGTCGTAGTTCGATTTGAACATCTCGAGCTTATCGCGCTCGATGAGGTACTTGCCTGCGAACAGCA
>MGNZ01000119.1:0-2938 GCA_001795235.1 Chloroflexi bacterium RBG_16_64_32
TTGACGACGCCCATCTCACGCAGTACCGCCGCCACCAGGTGGGCTTCATCTTTCAGTTCTTCAACCTCATCCCTACCCTCACGGCGCTGGAGAACGTGGAGTTCGCGGCGGAGCTCGTGGAGTCGCCGCGAGACCTCGCGGAGGTGCTGACGGCTGTGGCCCTGGAACAGCGCGCCGATCACTTCCCCAGCGAGCTGTCCGGTGGGGAACAGCAGCGCGTCGCCATCGCCAGGGCGCTGGTCACGGACCCGCCGCTGGTGCTCTGCGATGAGCCCACGGGCAACCTGGACGAGGAGACGGGCAAGCGTGTCCTGGGCCTCATGAGGGGCCTGGGCCGGGAGCGAAACAAGACGTTCGTGTTAGTGACCCACAACTCGGTGATCGGCGAGATGGCGGACCGGGTGATCCGCCTGCGCGACGGCCGAATCGCCGCCGTGGAAGTGAATGAGACACCGGCGGCGCCGGAGGAGCTGCACTGGTGAGGCTGTCCCGGGGCTGGCTCAAGCTGAGGCGGGACATTGCGGCGTCCCGCTGGCAATTTCTGGCCGTGGCCATGGTGATCGCTTTGGGAGTGGCTATCTTCATCGGAAGCTACGGCTCGTTTCAGAACCTGAGGTCCTCTTACGATCGCACGTATGACGAGCTGGGGATGGCTGACATCTGGTTCGAGGTCGGCGACGCGTCGGCGGCGGCGGTGCAGGATGTGGCCGCTGTTGAGGGCGTGGCCGCGGCGGAGGGGCGGTTGGTGGAGGAGCTACCCGTCGTGTTGCCGGAGGCCGGACCGGAGCGGATATTGGGGCGATTCGTGACCCTCCCCGCGGAGCGCCGCCCTGCCGTGAACGATGTGAAGGTGACCAAAGGGGATTACTTCTCGCCGCAGGGCGATGAGCCCCACGTGCTGCTGGAGAAGGGCTTCGCCGGCTTTCACGACGCCCAGCCGGGCGATAGGCTTCGCGTGATCGCGCCGGACGGCGCGCCGGTGGAGCTTACCATCGCCGGGGTAGCGGCAAGCCCGGAGTACCTGTTGGTGGCGAAGAGCGAGCGGGAGCTGTTCACGATGCCCTCAACCTTCGGCATCGTGTTCGTTCCGTACGATGACCTGGCGGCGCTCCTGGGCCGGGACGGAAGGATCAGCGAGGTGGCCGTACGCCTCGAGGATGGCGCCGATGACGGCGCGGTGCGCGCCGAGGTGACATCCCTGTTGGCGCCCGGCGACCCGGGGCGTGTGCAAGTCACGGACCAGGAACACCAGCTGAGCAATCGCCTCCTGAAGCTGGACCTGGACGGTTTCGAGGCCCTGGCGCTTGTGTTTCCCATCCTGTTCCTCTCCGTTTCGGCGCTGGCCATTTACACGCTCCTCAACCGGCTGGTGCAAACTCAGAGGCCCCACATCGGCCTGATGCGAGCGATAGGCTACAGCAGGGGGCAGGTGCTGCGGCACTACCTCGTCTACGGCCTGGTCGTCGGCGTCGCCGCTGCGGCCGTAGGCGTGGGTCTCGGCTACGCCCTGTCCATCGGCATCACGGAGATGTACGGCTCCTTCCTGAACGTGCCGTTCATCAGTCACAAGCTGTACCCCGGCACGCTGGCGATAGGGTTCGGGGCCGGTGTCCTGACGGCCGTCATCGCGGGCGCGGTCCCCGCCTGGGGCAGCGCCAACACGCGGCCGGCTGAGGCGATGCGCCCTCCCCTGCCGGCGACGGGACGGCGGACGATCCTGGAGATCATCGTGCCGCCCCTGGCCCGCGCCTCGTACCTGCTGCGCCTGCCCATGCGGAACCTGTTCCGGGCGCCGCGGCGCACGGTCTATACGGCGTTGGGAGTGGGCTCCGGCGTGGCCCTGGTGCTGGTAGCGGCCAGCTTCCTGGACTCGTACGACAGGGCGATCACCCTTCAGTTTGACGACATCCAGAGATTCGACGCACAGGTGAGCTTCCTCCGGCCGGTCTCGGAGTCGCTGGCCGGGGATGTGGCGGGCTACGAGGGCGTGGCCGAAGCGGAGGCGCTGCTGGAGGTTCCTGTGGCGCTTTCGGCCGGCGGCGCTCCCCACGTTACGCTATTGCGCGGGCTTGAGCCCGAGGCCGAGATGTACCGGACGCTGACGCCCGGCGGCGATGCCGTCTCCACGGGTGACGGCGTGCTCCTCACCTCCGCCTTGAGCAAGCTGCTGGACGCCCGTGAAGGCGATACGATCACCGTGCGACCGCTGGTGGAGGGTGGGGCTCCAGTTGATCTCACCGTTGACGGCATCGTTCAGCAGCCGATGGGGGACGTGGTGTTCGGGCGGCTTGACACGGCGCAGCGGCTGGTCGGGGCCGAGGATGTCGCCAGTGCGCTGATGGTGTCCTTCAGCGGCCCGCCCGACGAGGCGCTCCAGGAGCGGCTGCTGGCCCTACCCGGCGGGACGACGGTGGAGTACACGGAGGAGGTGCGGGACTACATCAACGAGATGAATCAGCTATTTTTCGTGTTCGTGGGGATAATGCTGGCGTTCGGGGTGGCGCTGGGGTTCGCCATCATCTTCAACACCATCACCATCAACACGCTGGAGAGGCGCCGGGAGCTGGCCACAATGCGCACCATCGGCTCCGGCGTAGGCCGGCTGGGCGCAATGCTTACAGTGGAGAACGTGCTGATGGGGCTCCTGGGGTTGGTGGTGGGGCTGCCCCTGGGCTATCTGATAAGCCTGTACTTCGCTTCCCTCTACCAGAACGAGCTGTTGGATATGCCCACGGTGATCTACCCACGCACGTACGGCATCGCCTCGCTGGGGGCGCTGCTGGTGCTGCTGCTGGCGGAGGTGCCCTCGGTCCGCTTCCTGCGGCGGCTGGACCTGCCGGCGGTAGTGCGGGAGATGTCCGCCTAGTCATGCTTCTCGTAGCTGCAGACCTTTAGGTCTGCCGTTCGGGGCAGGGCTGGAGCCCCTCCAGAGGCGGGC
>MGNZ01000119.1:3186-3783 GCA_001795235.1 Chloroflexi bacterium RBG_16_64_32
CTAGTCCAGGGGCAGGGCGGAAGGCCGCGCCGGGCGGACGCCCGGTTTGCTCACCACCACGTCGCCGCGGACTCGGGCCTGGCAGGCCAGGCGCAGGCGGCCGTCCCGCAGGGCGGCGGGGCCCAGCTCCGCGCTCAGCGTCTTGCGCTCGCTGCGGCCGAGCGGGTCCAGGTTCTCGGCGCCCTGCTCGATGACGCAGGCGCAGGAGGTGCAGATGCCCTCGCCGTTGCAGGTGGTGGGCCAGTAGAGGCCGTGGGCGTGAGCGGCCTCCATGATCGTGGCCCCTTCCGTGGCCTCGATGGTGCGGTTGAGGGGCCGGATCGTGACGTTAGGCATGTTAGCGCTTTTGGAAATGATTTTAGCATGAGGGCGCTGCCTCGCGTGCGGCGGTGTGGCCCCGCGAGCGCTGCTCTGACAACGGATACTCAACGGATAAACGGATGAGGCCCTATCTGTTAATCCGTTCCCCATCCGGTGACCAGTCGCTTATACTGGGTGCGGCCTGCCCGCCCAAGGCGGGGCCCGGAACCAGCAGCAGGAGGCTACACCATCGCATGAAAGAGATAGCCATCGGCGCCAGCGACGAGATGACGATCG
>MGNZ01000119.1:3799-10120 GCA_001795235.1 Chloroflexi bacterium RBG_16_64_32
AGGCCCCCGTGCGCTTGCAGACAGCACTCCCGTTTCGCGTATACTGGGTGCGGCTTGCCCGCCCAAGGCGGGGCCCGGAACCAGCAGCAGGAGGCTACACCATCGCATGAAAGAGATAGCCATCGGCGCCAGCGACGAGATGACGATCGGCACCACCCCCGAGATGGGCGTGGCCCACCTGCCGGTGCCGATGTACTCCACCCCGGCCATGGTCGGCCACTTCGAGGGGCTGTGCCTGAAGCTGCTCCAGCAACACCTGGACTCCGGTGAGACGTCGGTCGGCTACCGGGTAGACGTCAGGCACATGGCGCCCACGCCTATCGGCATGCAGGTTACGATCAAGGGAAAAGTCACGGAGGTGGACGGGCGCAAGGTGGTGTTCGCGGTCGAGGCCCACAACCAGAGTGGGACAAAGATCGGCGAGGGGATTCACGAGAGACGGGTCATCGACATGAGCCGCTTCTCCGGGAGCGGCGGGTAGGTGCGATGCCGCCCTCTCTGGATGAGCTGCCCAAGGGCTACCAGTTCCCGCCTTTCGCATTCGAGCTATCGCCCGAGTGGGTGCGGGAGTACGTGACGGCGGTGGAGGACGAAGCTATCGGTGTCCTGGAAGGCAGTCTGGTCCCCCCGATGGCCGTGGCCACCCTGGCCGTCCGTTCATTGCTGGAGGGCGCCAGGCTCCCGCCCGGCGCCATTCACCTGGGACAGGATATGTCCATGCTGAAGCCCGTGGGCGCCGGGGAGCGCCTGACCGTCTCGGCCCAGGTCGCCAGCCGAGGAGAGCGCCAGGGCTGGGTCCTCATGGGCATCGAACTCAACGTCGCGGACGACAACCACGCCCCGGTCATGAGCGGCCGGGCGATGCTCACGATGCCGGCGAACGCTGAGGGAGGGTCCTGACATGACGCTGGATGTGGGAGCCGACCTGGCGCCGGTGGTGAAGGAGATCACCCAGGAGAAGATCAACCGCTACGCCCAGGCCGGTGGCGACGGCAACCCGCTGCACACCGACCCGCAGTTCGCCGCCAAGACGATGTTCGGAGGCACCATCGCCCACGGGATGCTGATCCTGGCATACCTGTCGGAGATGATGACGGCGGCGTTTGGCGAGGACTGGCTCTCCGGCGGGCGGTTGAAGGTGCGGTTCAAGGCTCCGTCCCGACCCGGCGACACCGTGACCTCTGCGGGCCGAGTCCTTCGCATCGAAGACGGCCGCACGGTCTGCGCGGTGGAGTGCCGCAGCCAGCGCGACGAGGTGCTCGTGGCCGGGGAGGCGGACTGCCCCCGGACGGGGGCCTGTCTGGGCCCGACCGAGGTGACCGTTTGACGCGAGCGGTCGTCACCGGCGTCGGATGCGTAACGCCGATCGGCAAGGACGCGGCGGAGTTCTGGCGGAATCTCACGTCCGGCCGCTCCGGCGTGCGCCGGATTAGCCTGTTCGACCCCAGTGGCCTGGATTGCCAGATAGCCGCAGAAGTCAAGGACTGGGACCCAAAGCGGTATATGGACGCCAAGGCGGCGCGGCGGGCGGCCCGCTTCTCGCAGTTCGGCATCGCCGCGGCCTGCCAGGCCGTCGACGACTCCGGGCTCCGCATCGACGACGGCAACCGGGATGACATCGCGGTGGTGATGAACACGGGCGGCGGCGGCGTCGACGTCATCGCCGACGGTCAGACGGTGTTCCTGGAGAAGGGGCCGGATCGCGTGGGGCCTATGACGGTGCCGGCGATGGCCCCCAACATGGCTTCCTGCCAGGTGGCGATGCAGCTCGGCTCGCGCGGGCCTACCATCACCTCCGTCGCTGCTTGCGCCGCCGGGATATTCGCCTTCGTGGAGGCCAAGCGGCTGATCGATCTGGGCGAGGCCGAAGTTGTCATAACGGGCGGCACTGAGGCGAATATCATCCCGGTTTCGGTGGCGGCCATGGGTAACATGCGGGCCCTGTCGACCCGCAACGATGAGCCCGAGAAGGCGTGCCGGCCATTCGACCTGCACCGGGACGGCTTCGTCTACGGCGAGGGAGCGGCGGCCACGGTCGTGGAGAGCCTAGCACACGCGCAGCGGCGGGGCGCCCGCATCTACGCCGAGCTGGCCGGGGGCGCGGTCACCTGTGACGCTTACCATGTGACGGCGCCCGAACCCAGCGGCCACGGCGCCGCCCTGGCCATCACCCGCGCACTTGAGCGCTCCGGCGTGGAGCGGGAGGATGTCGACCTGATTGTGGCGCACGGCACCGGCACGCCTTTGAACGATGCGGCGGAGACGGCGGCGATCAAGAAGGCGCTGGGTGAGCACGCTTACGGCGTCGCCATCACCGCTCCCAAGTCGATGGTGGGCCATCAGCTAGGCGCCGCCGGCGCGGTCTCCGCGATCACCGCTGTGCTGGCCATCAACGAGGGTGTGGCGCCGCCGACGATAAATCTGGAGACCCCTGACCCCGAATGCGACCTGGATTACGTGCCCCTGACCGCCCGGCGGATGCCGGTGCGCACGGCGCTGGCGAATGGGTTCGGCTTCGGGGGACAGAACGGGGTGATCGTTTTCCGGGGGTTTGACGGCAGTGCAGGAATCGGCCGATAGCCCGCGCCGGCGCTGCTTCGGTTGCGGCGACGCCAACCCCGAGGGGTTAGGCATTGAGTTTCGCGTGGAGGGTAGGCGCGTCTCCGGCGGGTTCGAGGCGAGGCAGGCGCACCAGGGCTATCCGGGCGTGGCTCACGGTGGGATCGCTGCTGCCGCCATCGATGAGGCGATGGGCTGGGCGATGTACGCCGCCGGCGCCTGGGCGATGACCGCCCGCCTGGAGGTGAGATACCGCCGGCCCCTTCCGCTCGGCCAGCCACTTGAGGTGAGCGCGGAGGTGGTGCGCAGCCGCGGCCGCTGGCTGGAGGCGGTGGGCCGCCTGCGGGTGGACGGCGGGCCGTTGGTAGCGGAAGGGAAGGGGCTGTTCATACGCCTGCCAGCGAAGGAGGCCAGGCGGATGGAGGAGTTTTACCTCGCCGGCAGGGCCTAGCGGGCGCATGATCAAGACCGGGCCCGACACCAAGCGCAGCGATCCGTGGGTGTACACGCTCAATCGGGCGCTGGCCCAGCTCGTTCCCCTATCCTTTTGGTACTGGCTTTCCGTCCCTATCTCCGATATCTTCTACGCCCTCTGGAAGAGCAAGCGGGTGACGGCAAGGCGAAACCACGCCCGGATCCTGGGTCGCCCGCCGGATGACCCGCTGGTGAAGCAGATGGCGCATCGAACGTTCCGGCAGTTCGGCCGCTACATCGTGGAGCTGGCGAGCGTGCAGGGGTGGAGCCTTGACGCCGTGCGCGACCGCATTGACATCGAGGGCGACGAGCACATTGGCGAAGCCAAGGCCTATGGGAAAGGGGTCATCTTCACGAGCGCCCACATGGGCAGCGTGGAGGTGGCCAGCACGCTGGTTCTGCTGAAGGGATTCAAGATCACATCGGTGATGGAGCGGCTGAGCCCGAAGATGCTCATGGACTGGGTGACAACCTGCCGGGCCAAGATGGGCGTCGAGCTGCTGCCTACCACCCGCTCCGGTATGCAGCTGGTGCGCCGGCTCCGCCACGGCGATATGGTGGCGCTGGTGGTGGACATTGGGATGAGCGGCGGGGACGGAGTCAAGGTGCCCTTCTTCGGCCACGAGACGGTGTTCCCCGCAGGCCCGGCCCGCCTGGCGCGACTGAGCGGCGCGCCCGTCGTGTTTGGCTGGGCGGCGCGCCGCCGCGGCGGTCGCTACCTGGCTCATATAAGTGCACCGATTCTCTCCAATCGAGACCTCGATCCCGACGAAGATACTCTGCAGATCACGCGGCGTATCGTGAGCGAGTTCGAGGAGGCGGTGCGGCGCTACCCCGAGCAGTGGTACGTCTTCCGGGACATGTGGCCGGACGGCGAACGGCCGTCACTCAACCGCTGAGCCAGGCGCTGATCCGTTTCCCCTACCTCCGGCGCAGTCGTAGACTGGACGTGGCCCTGCTCCCGCGCTGAGCCCACTGCTTGCCCGGTGGGCGGGCCGGCATTTCTGCAAATGTTGGGTTACCTCGAAGCACGGGTCGTTCGCCCGCTGATCGAAAATCAGACGCTGCTCATCCTTTGCGCCACGACCATGGTGGTGATGATGGGCCAGGGGATCATAAGCCCGGTGCTGCCGCTGTACGCCCAGTCATTCGGCGTCGGCACTGCCATGATCGGTCTGACAATCGCCGTGTTCGGTGCGGCCAGGCTCGTGGTGAACCTGCCTGCCGGGTTCATCTCCGAGCGCTACGGGCGGCGGGTTCTGCTTTTCGGGGGGCCCGCGGTAACGGCGCTTGGGTCGCTGGCCGGCGGTCTGGCCCCTACGTTCGCCTGGCTCATCGCCTCCCGGTTCGTCGCGGGCGCTGGTTCGGCAATGTACATGACGGGGGCGATCATCCTCCTCACCGACATCACCACGGACGAGAACCGCGGCCGCTTGATGAGCATCTATCAGGGAAGCATGCTTATGGGTATATCGCTCGGTCCTGCGGTGGGCGGATTCGTGGCCGAGGGCTTCGGGCTGGCGGCGCCGTTCTTCCTGGTGGCGGTCCTCGCCGTCATGGCGATGGCTTGGTCGTTCGGCCGCATGCCGGAGACGGTGGACATTCTGCGGGACGCATCCAGGACCGGTGACGGAGGGGAGGTGCAACTGTCCCCCCGTCAGACAACGCGGCAGAGCGTGTTATCGCTGCTGACGCGGCCGGGGTTCTTATTGGTCTGTCTCCTCACCATGAGCATCTTCCTTACCCGCACGGGGGGGCGACTTACTCTACTCCCGCTGCTGGGCGAAAACCGGCTGGGCTTGAGCCCGGGCGCTCTGGGTCTCGTATTCACGATGATGATCGTGCTGAACCTGGCCGTACTGATGCCGACGGGAACACTGATCGATAAGATTGGTAGGAAGGCGGTTATCGTGCCCAGCGCGCTGGTGACCGGGGTGGCCCTGGTGCTGTTCGCCGTATCGGGAAACGTCTGGATATTCATTCTGGCGGGGGTG
Organism: Chloroflexi bacterium RBG_16_64_32; assembly: GCA_001795235.1. Lineage (GTDB taxonomy): Bacteria > Chloroflexota > Dehalococcoidia > SM23-28-2 > RBG-16-64-32 > RBG-16-64-32. The sequence goes on from MGNZ01000119.1 coordinate 8,827, forward strand.
ATTCACGGCATCGGCACGGGTATCGTGGGGCCGGCCCCGGCCGCCTACGCGGCGGACATAGCGCCGCCGGGAATGCGCGGGATCACGATGGGGCTGTACCGCACCTTCGGCGACGCCGGTTTCGTCATCGGGCCGGTGCTGCTGGGTGCGCTGGCTGACCTGGCGGGTTTCGGCTGGGCGCTCGCTTTTAACGCGTTGGTGCTGGTGAGCTTCGCCCTGCTGTTCGCCGTCTTCGCCCGCGAAACGCTAAAGCGGCCGGTTGTACCGCAACCGCAAGAGGCTGCGTAATCCCGCAAGCTGGTGGTGGCCGGGGCCGGGCACGTGCCCCACCTCGACAACCCGGACCTGTTCAACCAAACGGTTGAGCGGTTTTTTACCGAGGTCGAAGGGCTGGCTTGATGGCGGTCTACAGGTTATCCTTTACGGCGGTGCGCGTTCTAACGAGTGGCACGGGCGAGCCCGTGCACTAGGAGGTCGTATGTTGAGCGCTAGTCGACTACTAATGGTGAAAGGAATCACGGTTCTGGCGGCGATATCGGTGGTTGTGCTGCTGGCGGCGGTGGCCTGCGGCGACGGAGATGACGGCGGGGGCGGAGATCAGGCGCCCGCGGCGGACGAGACACCCGCGGCGGACGAGACACCCGTGGCGGATGAGACGCCTGCGGCCGATGGCGGCGAAGAGGGTGACGGGGGCGGCGAAGGGACCGGGGACCTGGAGGCCCTGGCCGGGGCAGCGGCGGAGGGCGTCACCGCCAATGTGACCTACAGCGTCACGACAGAAACGAACGGCGACTCATTCGTAGGGGAGTGGGTGCTGGTGCAACGCCCGCCGGACTCGCGCATTGAGATCGCGGGCACGGAGGCGGGAGAGGAGTTTCGCACCATCATCATCAACGTGGGCGGCGAGTCCTACCTATGCACGTCCGTCGCCGGCGAGGAGAGCTGTCTGGCCGCCGGGTCCGCGGAGACGGAAGCGGGGGCGGCCACTCTTAATCCCCTTTTCGATGCGCCTCGCGAGATTGCGGAGGGTGTCTCGGATGCCGGCATTACCGACACGTCTAGCGATAAGATAGCGGGTCTCGACGCAACCTGCTTCACCGTCAGCGGCGGGCTGGCCAGTCTGGGCGATGGGGAGATTTGCTTCTCTGACGACGGTCTGCTCCTGCGCATGCAAAGCGAGGTGGCCGGCGCGAGCTCCCTCATCGAGGCGACGTCCGTGGACATGAACGTTACGGACGCGGACTTCGAGCCTCCCTACGACGTCTTGGAGTTGCCGGGCTACTAGGCCGTGGCG
>MGNZ01000119.1:10134-11666 GCA_001795235.1 Chloroflexi bacterium RBG_16_64_32
GCCGGTGCGGTGAGGCGGCGGGGCGTCCACGCTCATCGTGCAGGGAGAGCTCGATCCGGTCTGGCCGCCCCCCGTGGCCGAGCGGCCGCAGCGGGGGATAGCGGGGCCGGAGCCGCTGGTGGTACCCGGCGCCGGGCACGTGCCCCATCTGGACGGCCCGGATCTCTTCAACCGAGCGCTGGAGGGGTTCCTCAGCCGCGTCGAAGGCGTGGCGTACGGGAACTTCTCCCTCCATTCAACCGTTGAACATGTGACGTGTCTGGCATGCACCGCTTCTCGATCGGCGCCTTCGCTGCCCTGCTCCTCACCCTGATGGCCTGCGGCGGCGGGCCTAGCCTACCGTCCCCCGCCGGCGATCCAGTTCCGCCGTCCCCGAGCCCTTCTGCTGACGAGGCCGCTGTCGAGGCGACGCCCCCGGCCGATGAGACGGCCGCCTGTGTCGCCCCTCTTCTGCAGGGTGGGTCGGCCGTCTCGTTCCGCGGCTTGGTTGTCGGTCAGAGAAAAGAGATCTTCGTGAACACCAAGGTGCCCGTCCGCATTCGAGAAGTCGAGCTGTCCGGTACGCCCGTGGACTGGAAGTACCACTACATTGTCGGCGAGGATGTGGATGTCATCATCCCGCAAGACCGCTCGCGCAACGTGCAGCCTGGGGATTGCGTGCTGGTGACCGGCGATGTGGGCCGCTGGGCCTGCGGGGCCGCCTGCGACGCCGTGGGCTTCCTCGCCGAGCGCTTCGAGCGGGTGCAGTAGCTCAGCCGCCCGCGTTCTCAGCCGGCGGCCATCTGCTGGCGGACCTCGGCGATGGTTACCACCTGCCCGGTGTAAGACGGATCACGGGTGGCGAGCCATAGCGTGGCCTCGGAGGCCGCTTCCGGCTTCTCCCAGGTCGAGTAGTCGATGTTAGGGTTGCTGTACTGCGCGCCCTCGGTGGCGATCCACATCTCGATGCGCAGGGCGTTCACCGGAATGCTCTTGGGCTCGAGCTCCGCGGCCAGCGCCTGGGTGAACTTCTCCAGCGCTATCTTGGAGACCGAGTAGGACATCATCCCCGGCATCAGCACCTCGGCCAGATAGGACGAGATGTTGATGATGCGGCCGCTGCCCCGCTCCAGCATGTGGGGCAGGAAGGCCTGCGTGCACATTATGGGTCCCCGAAGGTTGACGTTCATGACGAGGTCCCAGCGCTTGAGCGGCGTCTGGCTGAACGGCGCCGGGAAGCTGATTCCTGCGTTGTTGACCAGGATGTCCGCGCGGCCGAACTCGTCCAGGGTTCGCTGGGCCATCGCCTGGACCTGGGCTTCGTCCGTCACGTCCATGGGGACGGCCAGGGCGCGCCCCGACGGGCGCCCGCTGCGCGCGTCTGCGTCTGGGCGCCGACCGGCGGCCTCCACCTGCCGCGCCGTCTCCTCGATGGTGCCTGGCAGCTTGGAGGGCGCCTTCTCGCTGCTGCGGGCCGCGACAACGATGTCGGCGCCTGCCCGCGCGAACTCCACCGCGATGGCGCGGCCGATGCCGCGGCTGGCGCCCGTGAC
>MGNZ01000120.1 GCA_001795235.1 Chloroflexi bacterium RBG_16_64_32
CAGATAAAACGCCGCATCCGCAGCATCCAGAGCACGGCCAAGATCACGCGGGCGATGGAGCTAGTGGCGGCATCGAAGATGCGCCGTACCCAGCTTCGGGCGCTGGCCGGGCGGCCCTACGCCGAGAAGATGCGCTGGGTGCTGGCCGCCCTGGCGGAGACGCTGCCCCACGCAGACCCGGAGACGCTTCACCCGCTCCTGCGCCGTCGCGAGGAGGTCAGGGCCGTCGACATCGTGTTCATCACGCCGGACCGCGGTCTGTGCGGCGGATTGCCCGCTATCCTCAACCGCCGCGCCGCATCGTTCATCCTGGAGTTGGGTAAGCCGGTGCGCGCCGTAGCAGTGGGTCGCAAGGGCCGCGACTTCCTGCAACGCGCAGGCCAGGAGATCGCCGCCGAGTTCATCAACATCGGCGATAAACCGGGGTACGATGACCTCCGGCCGGTCGCTCAAGTCGTGATGGAGGACTTCATCGAGGGCCGGGCGGACGAAGTGTACATCATATACGGTCAGTTTGTGAGCACGGTTGTGCAGCGGCCGGAGGTTTACAAGCTGCTACCGGTGGAGCCACCGACGGATGCGGCCACGCTGGCTGTGGACTACATCTACGAACCGAACCGCCAGGAGGTGCTGGCGGAGCTCCTGCCGCGGCACGTGGAGCGCCAGGTGTTCGAGGCTGTCCTCGAGGCGATCGCCAGTGAGCAGTCGGCGCGGATGGTGGCGATGCGCAGCGCCACGGACAACGCCAACGAGATGATGCGCGATCTTACGCTGGTCTACAACAAGGCGCGTCAGGAGAGCATCACCAGCGAGCTGCTGGACATCACAGGCGGCGTTGAGGCTTTGAGGGCAGAGTAGATTGAACGACGGATGGTTACAGAGAACATCAGGACCTTGTGTCGCGGGGCGCGGTCACGAAATGGTGCTTCATATGTGTTTGTCTGTGGCTGATTTGATGGAGGCGAGCAATGGCCAAGGGCGCTAGAGGCAAGCTGGTGCAGATCATCGGCACCGTTGTGGACGTCGAGTTCCCGGCGGAGGAGTTGCCGGAGATCTACAACGCCATCGAGATCGACGCTGGCGACGGCAACAGCCTCCTGGCCGAGGTCGAGCAGCACCTGGGCAACAACTGGGTGCGCTGTCTGGCCATGGACACGACGGACGGTCTGCGGCGGGGCGCCGAATGCGTGGACACCGGCGCGCCCATCACCGTGCCCGTGGGGCAAGCCGGTCTGGGGCGGCTGTTCAACGTCCTGGGCCAACCTCTGGACGGCCTGGGCGAGGTCAAATCCGACGAGCACTGGCCCATCCACCGGCCCGCGCCGACGTTCGAGGAGCGAGAGACGGAGCCGAACGTGCTGGAGACCGGTCTCAAAGTGCTGGACCTAGTATCGCCGTTCACCAGGGGTGGCAAGGTGGGCGCCTACGGCGGCGCCGGCGTGGGAAAGACCGTTGTGATCATGGAGTTGATCCGTAACATCGCCACCGAGCACGGCGGCTTCTCCGTGTTCGCCGGCGTGGGCGAACGCTCGCGCGAAGGGAACGACCTGTGGCGCGACATGCGCGCATCCGGCGTCATCGACAAGACGGTGCTCGTTTTCGGCCAGATGAACGAACCGCCCGGCGTGCGCGCCCGCGTGGGCCTCACAGGCGTCACGATGGCGGAGTACTTCCGTGACCAGGAGGGCCAGGACGTCCTCCTGTTCATCGATAACGTGTACCGCTACATCCTGGCCAACATGGAGGTGTCGGCGCTGCTCGGTCGCATGCCCTCCGCCGTCGGCTACCAGCCGACGCTGGCCACGGACATGGGCGCCCTGGAAGAGCGGATCACCTCCACCAAGCGCGGCTCCATCACCTCCTTCCAGGCGATCTACGTGCCCGCCGACGACTACACTGACCCGGGGATCGTCACCACCTTCGGCCACCTGGACGCGGTGATCGCCCTGGAGCGCTCTATCGCGGAGCAGGCGCTGTACCCGGCGGTGGACCCGCTGACGTCGTTCTCGCGCATCCTGGACCCGCGAATTGTCGGCGAGGACCACTACCAGACGGCGCGTGGCGTACAGGCTGTGCTCCAACGCTACCGGGACCTGCAGGACATCATCGCCATCCTGGGCGTGGAGGAGCTATCGGAGGAGGACAAGCAGGCGGTGGGGCGGGCACGGCGCATTCAGCGCTTCCTGTCGCAGCCGATGTACGTGGCGGAGGCGTTCACGGGCCGCTCCGGCCGCTACGTTCCGGTCAAGGAGACGGTGCGGGGCTTCCGCGAAATCCTGGAGGGCAAGTGGGACCACCTGCCGGAGCAGGCGTTCTATATGGTGGGGGCGATCGAAGAGGCGGCGGAGCAGGCGGAGCGAATGGAAAAGGAAGCGGCGAAGGCGTAGGGTGGAGAAGTAGCTAGAGACCATGGAGTTCGACGACGGTCCTCCGGCGGTGCGATTTTGCTATCATGACCACGACGCGCAGATGAGCTTCACTGGAACAAGCAACGCGGAACAGGAACCACAGCCTGTCATTCTGATCCGCCGAAGGCGGAGAAGAATCTGGCGCTTGTCGTCGCCAGACGCTAGATTCCCTTCGGCTTCGCTCAGGGCAGGCTTCGTCGCTTCGCTCCTCAGAATGACAGATATGCGGTCCTCGGTTCTGGGTTCTGGCGCGGGGGAGGGGGACTGGCTATGCCCCTAAAGGTTGACATCGTCTCGGCGGAGGGGATGGTCTACTCCGAGGAGGGCGTGGACCGCCTCATCGTGCCCGGTGTGGAGGGGGAGCTGGGCGTGCTCACGCTGCACGCTCCCCTCCTGACGATGATCCAGCCCGGCGTGCTGCGCATCGTCAAGGGTGACGATGAGGTAGAGATGGCGATCACGGGGGGCTTCATTGAGGTGCGCGACAACCGGGTGACTATCCTGGCCGACGCGGCGGAGCGGGCAGGGGAGATCGATTCGGCGAGGGCGGAAGAAGCTCGTCGCCGTGCTCAGCGCCTGCTGGAAGAGCGGGAAGCGGACATGGACCGGGCGCGTGCGGAGGCGGACCTGGCGCGGGCGCTGGCCCGTCTGAAGGTCGTGGAGCGGCGCCGTCGGCGCCGGGGCGGCGGGCCGCCCGGCCCGCCGGGCCCGTAGCGGGATTCGCCTTGAGAGAGCAGACAGCGCCTCTTGTCGGCACGGCGAGCCACGACGCCGTCATGCTCATTGAGGGCGGCAAGCCGCTGCAGGGCAGCGTGACCATCAGCGGTTCGAAGAATGCGACGATGGGCGCGATGGCTGCGGCCCTCCTGGTGCCGGAAGACTGCCATCTGGAGAACGTGCCCGCAATCGGCGATGTGGGTCACATGGCGGAGGTCCTGCGCAGCCTGGGCGCTATCGTCGAACCGACGTCTGAGCACGGCTTGCGGATCAATTGCGCCGAGCTGACGGGTTGCTCGCCGCCGACGGAGCTGGTGGGGAACCTAAGAGGCAGCTTCCTTGTTGTGGGCGCTCTGCTGGCGAGGCTTGGCCAGGCGGCGTGCGCGCCGCCGGGGGGCGATGTAATCGGTCAGCGACCCATAGATGTCCACCTGGCGGGGTTCGGAGCTATGGGAGCCCGCGTGGGCCGTGAGGGCGGCCGGTACGTGGTGGATTGCGATGGGCTCACCGGAGCCACCCTGTTCGCAGATTACCCCAGCGTACTGGGCACGCAGAATCTGATGCTGGCCGCCGCCACCGCCCGCGGCACTACGACGATCGTCAACGCGGCGGCGGAGCCGGAAGTGCAGAGCCTGGCGGTGATGCTGAACTCCATGGGGGCGCGCATCAGCGGCATCGGCACTTCCGTCGTCACCATTCATGGCGTGGAGGCGCTCCACGGCACCACATATCGCATCATCCCGGACCGCCTGGAGGCGGGCACCTTCGCCATCGCCGCCGCCATTACCAACGGTCAAGTAGAGATCCAGGGCGTAGAGCCGGAGCACCTGCTCTCACTTATCGCCAAGATGCGGGAGGCGGGCGTCAAGATCGAGGAATCGGGAGACTCGCTGCGAGTCCGGTGGGATGGCGAGCTACGTTCGGTCACCATCCAGGCGCTGCCCTACCCCGGACTGGCCACCGATCTGCAGGCGCCCATGTCGGTGCTCCTCACCCAGGCCCGGGGCGTGAGCTACGTGCATGAACGCGTGTTCGATAACCGCTTGCTTTATGTGACTGAGCTGCGCAAGATGGGCGCGGAGGTAGTGACTACCGGCACAACCACTGCTATCATTAGCGGGCCGACTCCGCTCATCGGTTCGAGCGTGAGAGCGCTGGATATAAGGGCAGGGGCGGCGCTGATTCTGGCCGGCCTGGCCGCCAGCGGTCGCACTGAGATCGCCGACGTGTATCATGTGGATCGCGGCTACGAGCGCATCGGTGATAAGCTGCGTGGGTTGGGGGCGGCGATCGAGAGGGTGTAGGTGTTTGGAAAGCGCATCGGGGTAGACCTGGGCACGGCCAACGTCCTCGTCTACGTCAAAGGCAAGGGCATCGTGATATCGGAGCCCGCGGTGGTGGCGGTGGCCCAGCGTGATAACACAATCGTCGCCGTGGGGAACGACGCGCGGGAGATGCTGGGGCGCACCCCCAGCGCCATTCAAGTGATCCGCCCCATGCGCGACGGCGTCATAGCCGATTATCTGACCACTGAAGCCATGTTGCGTTACTTCATCGGCAGGGTGAACGGGCGCTTCTCCCTGGTTAGGCCCGAGGTCATGATCTGTGTACCGGCAGGCGTGACGGGGGTGGAGCAGCGGGCGGTGCAGGACGCCGCCGAGGCGGCGGGGGCCCGCCGCCCGGCAAACGTCATATCCGAACCCCTGGCTGCGGCGATCGGCGCCCGCATCCCTGTGAGCTCGCCGCAGGGCCACATGATCGTGGACATCGGAGGCGGGCGGGCGGAAGCGGCGGTGATCAGCATGTACGGCATCGTTGTCAGCGAGTCCGTGCGGGTGGCCGGGGACCGGCTGGACGACGCCATAGTGGCGCACATCAAGCGCCGCTACAACTTGAATATCGGCGACCGCACGGCGGAAGACATAAAGATCAGCATCGGCAGCGCGTTGCCTCTTGAAGAGGAACTCACGTCCGAAGTACGTGGACGGGATCAGATCAGCGGCTTGCCCAAGACGCTGACCGTTACCAGTGAGGACATCTGCCAGGCGCTCCACGATTCGCTTCAGACGATCCTGGGCACCGTTCGATCAGTCCTGGAGCGGACGCCTCCGGAACTCGCTTCGGATATAATCGACCGCGGCATCGTGCTTACCGGCGGTACGGCTCTCCTTCGTAACTTGGACCGGCTGATCACTCAGGAGATCGGCATCCCCAGCTACGTGGCCGATAATCCGATGGACTGCGTAGCGATAGGGGCTGGCATCGCTCTGGAGCACCTGGACCTCATAAAGCGGTCTCAGCCAACCGAAGGGGAGTGGCTGGTCAGCTTCTAGGGGTTGGGATGGGCGCGTGGGGCCTATTCTTCAGGTAATACGTCATACTCTGAAGCGCCAGCACCGGCTCGATGCGCTTGACGTACACCCCCGACGGCACGCGGGCAGCGATGGGCGCATAATTCAGGATGGCGCGGACACCGCAGCGGATCAGGACATCGATGACATCCTGGGCGGTCTCGGCGGGCACAGCTACGATCCCCACGTCCACCGGGTTCTTGGAGAGCACAGGCTCGAGGTCGGTGGCGTCTCTTACGGTCAGGTTGTCTACCCGCCGGCCTACCCTCTCGGGATTGACGTCGAACGCCTCAACGATACGGAAGCCCTGCGACCTGAAGCCATCGTAGCCGAGGATGGCGCGGCCCAGCTTGCCCACGCCGACCAGGGCCATGCGCCATTGCCTGTCCAGGCCCAGGATGCGGTGCAGCTCGTCCAACAGCTTGCGCACGTTGTAGCCGCGACCCTGCTTGCCAAAGCGCCCGAAATAGCTGAGGTCCTTGCGGATCTGGGCGGGCGTCACGCCCAGGCTGGTGCCCAGATCCTGGGAACTGATCACCTCTCGTCCTTGGACCTCCAGCGAAGCCAGGGCGCGGGTGTAAAGGGGCAGGCGATCAATGACTACCGGTGGTATCTCCATGAAGAGCTATCTCCGTAGCTATTAGCTAGCTCTATGGACCAATTAGCCAGTGTCTATCGCTGTGGCTTACTGAGCATCTTATAGCACTCGGCAGATGGCCGAGTCAAGTGTTTGTGCCCACAATTACAAACTGTTCGTCGGCGGCTCGCCCTCTCGCACCTGGGCGCGGGTCATCGGCGTCTCACGCTCTCGGCAGCCACCACATCTTCTAGCCGGCGCAGGCGCAGCCCGGCTCGCCGCGGAGCGGTTCAGCGCGCCCCTGCGCTCCGCCCGCGCCAAGGTAACGCAACCGTCGCATAGGGCGTCTTATCCTGATGACGGCTATTTGTGGAAGACCAGGAGATGGATTGATATGCAGAGCGACCACGGCCCGGAGGAGATGGCGGAAGGACACGAAGTCAATGATCAGGCGGACGAATCTCCGCGGCAGCCGTCGGTCTTCCGGCGCGAAGACGGCAACCACGACGTGAGCCGTTCCCCATCTACGAATGATCGCCCGACGGACGACGGGAGCGGTGTATCGATAGCCACGTCCCTCCGCAACGTCGCCGCCACCCTTGAGGCGGACCCCGCGGCGGGTGGCGAGCCCGAGATAGCGTGTTTCCCCAGGCAGCCGCGTACGCTGGCGGAGGTGGGGCTCTCCAAGGCGTTCCTCACCGACCTGGCTCTCAAGATAATTCACTACTCCGGCGCCCCCTCGACAGCCCAGCTCATGCGCAGGGTGGGTGTGGGCCAGGCTATGATTCAGCAGATACTCACGAGCCTGCAGGAAGAGCGCTTGTGCGAGGTCATCAGCCAGTCAGACTTGTACACCGGTAACTACCGCTACCGGCTATCGGAACGGGGGACGGCCAGGGTAATAGAGGCGCTGGAGCGCACCCGCTACGCCGGCCCGGCGCCTGTGACCGCGGACCAGTACGCGGAGGTGATCCGTGCGCAGCAGGGGTACAAGCAGGCGCCGTCACGCTCACAGATAACGGCGCTTCTCGACGAGTTCGTATTCGCCCCGGAAGTGGCAGACGCGGTGGCGCGCGCCCTCTACTCCGGCAAGACGACGATGCTGCACGGCCTCTCTGGCAACGGCAAGACCAAGATCCTGGAGCGGTTCGCCCTGACCCTCGACGGCACAGTCTTGGTGCCCTTCGCCATCTACGCCTATGGGCAGGTCATCCGCGTGTTCGACCCTTCCGTTCACGAGACCGTGGAGGAGCTGACCGAACCGGAAGTCGTCAAGGACGATGATAAGCTGGACCGACGCTGGGTGCGCGTGCGGCGTCCTGCCGTCGTGCTGGGATCGGAGATCGGGTCCGAGTCGCTGGATCTGGCCTACGATCCGCAGGCCCGCTTCTACCAGGCGCCCCCGCATATCAAGGCCCAGGGAGGCGTCCTGGTGATTGATGACCTGGGCCGCCAGAAGATTAAGCCCGAAGAGCTGATGACCCGCTGGCTCATACCGGCGGAGCGCGGCTGGGACAGCCTGAGCCTTATCACCGGCGAGAAGCTTACCGTCCCCTTCGATGTTCGTATCCTGTTGGGAACAAACCGGCCGATCCACGAGCTGATGGGTGACGACGTTCTCAGGCGGATCCTGTACAAGGTAGAGATACCGAGCCCCGGCCCGCGGGAGTTCGCTGAGATCTTGCGCCAGCTATGCCGCCTGAGGAGCGTCAAGACGCCGGAAGGCGCCATTGAGCGGGTGGTCGAACGGCTGTACAGCCAGCCAGCAGTGAAGCCCAGGGCCGCCAACGCCCGCGACCTGGTGGAGATCATCGTTGAGGGCGGGGCCTACGATGAGCGAGAGCCGGTGCTGGACGAGGAGTCTTTCGAGCGGGCGATGGGGCTATTCATGTGCCAGCGCGGCGCCGACGAACCGGCCTAGCCGCCGGCGTCCAGGAACCTTTCCATAGCCCTCGCCAGCTCTTGCGGCCGATGGAGCGGCACGCCTAGGAGCCTGTCTTTTTAGTCGCGTACGATGCGGGTGGTCCGAAAGGCCGAAGGCCAGGCTTAAGCCTGGCCTTCGCAGTTAAGTAGACAGGCTCCTAGTCCAGCGGTATCACGTGCTTCTCAACCCGTCCCGGCGCTCCGTTGTGCCAGGGGAGGACGAACATCTCCAGCCGGTCAGCGCAGAAGCGCCCGAAGTCTCGTTCGCGCTCCCTGTGGATCAGACCCACAAGCTCCTCCAGCCGGTCGTTCCGGGCGTACTGCGTCAAGGAGATGTGGGGGAGCGGTTCGTGGCCGTCGAGGTAGCGTTCCGGCAACTCCGGGATAGCGGCGCGAAGGATGCTCGCCAGCTCCAGACCGCGGCCGCCGTCGTAGGGGACGGCGACGGCCACATCGCGAAAGGCGTTGAGGCCGCGAACGGCCATGTCGAACGCGCCCTGGCCCCGCACCGCGGCCCGGCTCTTCTCCAGCGCTTCTTGAACGAAGGACGGTGGCAATAGGCGCGGCGGCACGGGATCCCCGGAGGTGAGGAAGGCCGGAGGCACGACGGTGATGTGCCAGTAGTCCGCCGGGAAGGCGGTGACGCAGCCGGTGGCCCCCAGCCGCGAAACGACTTCCTGCAAAGATTGGCGGACTGTTGCATCGTCAACGGGTATGACGAAGCCGACGGCGGCGGTCACCTCGGGAGGCAGCGGCATGCGGCCGGTCCAGGCGGTGACAGCGGGCCTGAGACGGAACTCCTCCCAGATCGCCTGGTGGCGCTCAGCCGTTGCCCTGTCGGCTGCGTTCATCTGAGGCCGGACTATGGTTTCCTCAGCTCTTGCACCATCCAGCGCAGCCGCTCCGCCTGCTCCGTAGACTGGATCGCGAACCCGAAGTCCAGGGTTGTAACGATGCCGAAGTATCGCTCCTTGATCTTCGGCACGACCTCGTCGTACGTGCCGACGACGGCGAACTCGTCGAGCATCTCGTCGGTGATTTCGCTGGCCATCTCGGTCCACCTGCCTTCCATGGACAGGCGATGGAGCCGCATGCCCACCTCGCCCCAGCCGTGGCACTCCATGACCGGAAGGTAGGAGCGGGTGGAGCCGTAGAAGGCGATCTGCTGCTTCACGGGCGGCTTGGCCCTCTCCACCTCCTCCTCGTTAGCGCCGGTGACGAGAAAGCCGCCGCCGACGATGTCGATGTCGGCGAGCTTGCGTCCGGCCTTCTGCGCGCCCTCCTCGATGCTGGGGATGATGACCTCGCGGGTGTACTTCGGCGTGTTGAAGCCGTGCATGCGGATGCCATCGCACAGCTCACCGACGAGGCGGCAGTTGTACTTGTTCACGGCGGAGATGTAGATGGGGACGCCGTTGGAGTTGGGGCCGGGGTTGAAAAACGGCGAGATGAGGGTGAACTGGTACCATTTGCCCTGATAATTGGGGCGCTCGTTGGTCTGGAAGGTGTTGAAAATCGCCTTCAGGCACAGGATGTAGTCGCGGAGGCGCGGTCCGGGCGGCGCCGGCCAAGGTGTGGAATATCGGCGCTCGTTGTGCCCCTTCACCTGGGTGCCGAGGCCCAGCATGAACCGGCCGCCGGAGAAGCGCTGGAGGTCCCAGGCCATCTGGGCGACAGAGAATGGGCTGCGAGGGAAGGCGATGGCCACACCCGTGCCAAACTTCAGGCGCTCCGTGTGCTCGGCCACGATCATCAGTGGCAGGAAGGGGTCGTGGCCCGCCTCAGGGGTGATGACGGCGTCATAGCCCATCTCCTCCATCTGGCTGGCGTACTCGGCCACGGCCTGGATCGTGGGGGCCATGACTGCGGTCTCCATTCGCATCCGTGGTCTCCTTTCGTTACGAGACGATGAACTCAGCGACTGCTTGGTTGACCAGGTCCGGCTTCTCTCGCTGCACCCAGTGACCGCACTCGGGCACGGTGCGCAGGGTCAAGTTGGGGAAGAACTCGGGCAGCTTATCGCTCCAGGCCAGTGGGAGTATCGGATCGTTCTCCGCCCAGAACACTAATGTGGGGGCGTAGATTTTGGGGTCGTCCCCTTGACCTTGACCCACAGTCCGGAACATGGCGCGGTAGCAGTTGAAGCCGCCGCGCAGGGCGCCCGGCTGCGAGAACGCCTCCACGAAGCGCTGGACCTCCCCGTCGGTCCACACCGCCTTGTCGTATGACCAGTGGGAGAGGAAGTGGCGCAGGTATATCTCGGTGGCGCGTGTGCTGGAGCCGACTAGCTCATCGGCCCAGGAGAGCTGGTGGAACATTATGTACCAGATCTCGCTTACGCGTTCGGGCCCGAACCAGCGGGCGCCGATGCCGGGATAGACGGGCTGGAAGAAGACCAGCTTCTCGATCATATCGCGGTGAGTGCGGGCGAAGCGCTGCGTCCAGACGGAGCCGAAGTCGTGAGATACGATGCTCACCTTGTCGATGCCGAGGTGCTGGACGAGGGCACGCAGGTCCTCGGCGAAGACGCTATCGGCGTATGCCTCCTCCGGCGGCAGGTCGGGCTTGTCGGTCTTGCCGAACCCCCGCATGTCTGGGACGACCACGTCGAAGTGCTGGGCCAGGGGCTTGATGTTGAGATGCCACTCGTAGTGGAAGCCGGGCCAGCCGTGGATGAGGAGCAGGGTCGGGCCGCTGCCCCCTGGCCGGGCCCAGACGGGCCCCCGTCCGGGGGCAGGCTCGCGGACGTAGTGATAGCGGAGGCCGTTGATGCTGGCGTATTGGTGGCTGAACTCGTCTGGTTCGCTCAACTGGGGGCGGCTCCTGTCAGGGCGGCAGGCAAGTTACATTAACTTTATGCGTCGACGCATCTGCTGTAAAGGTCGGTAGCGGGCGGGCCCAGACGCAGACGGAGACCCGCGTAGCGCGCGTAGCGGGCCCCCGTCCGGGGGCACGCCTCCATCGTGACGGGTAGGCCGAACACTGACATCGATGGCGCAGCGCTGCCCACCGGCGGTCAGCATCGGCCGGTAGTCCGGTGATCCAGCCCCGCAGGCAATTGCTAAGGCGCCCGACCGACGGTCTCCGGGTCGATGTCGATGCTGAGCGCCTCCGCCTCCGCGACCTCCACCGTCAAGCGCAGCGGCGCGTCCCTCGCGGAGGTCCCGGCGGAGATCTGCGCTGCCCAGATGAGGT
>MGNZ01000121.1 GCA_001795235.1 Chloroflexi bacterium RBG_16_64_32
CCGGAGCAGATCTCGGGCCTTGGCGTCGCCGAGGCGCTGGGTGAGGGCCGTGGAGCCTTCGACGTCCGTGAACAGGACTGTACGGAAAGCGCCCGCCTCGGCTGGCTCGGCCTCTGGCGCAGCCTCCTCGCCTTCGCTCAAGAACTCATCGATGGCCGTCACCACCGCCTCCGTGTCGCCCAGGAACGGAGCTAGCGACGCCCCCTCCAGGAGGGCCAGGCGTGCGTCCGGTATCCCCGAGGCAAGAGCCCTAGCTACGCCCAGATCGGGCACAGGAACCTGACGCCGGTGCAGCACCAGCGTCGGCACCTTTACCTGTGGCAGGAGAGGTGTGACGTCGAACTCGGTGACCGACCTCAGGCCCGCCCGTAGGGCCTCCTGAGCGCCGCTTTCTCGCAATAGCGCTGCAAATCGGCGCGCCGGTTCGCCAGTCGACCATCCCATCAGCAAGTGGGCCACCGTCTCCGTGTAGATCTCCCAGTCCGTTTCTCTGAGTGCGATTAGTGTCTGACCTTGTGCCGACCGGTAGGCGTCCGAGGCCCGCGCCCACGAGCACCACAGCAGTAGGCGCGAGACGCGCTCGGGATGACGGGCGGCGTAGGCGATGGCCACCGGCCCCAGGGCAAAGCTCCCGTATAGCACAAACCCCTCAAGGCCCAGGTGATCTACCACCGCCTCCAGGTCCAGTAGGTAGGCGTCGAGTGAGAAGTCAGCGACGTCCCGTTCCGACAGCCCAGCTCCTCTCGGGTCGTAGCGGACTACTTTTCTGTTCTCTGCCAGTCGTTCGTAGTAGCTGCGCCACTCAGGCACCTGCCACTCCAACTGGACGTGGCTGAAGACTGTCATTGGCATGTCTACGACGGGCATGCCTTCTCCCAGGGTCCAGAAGGCGATGCTCACCCCGTCCTTGGTCTTGGCGTACTGGATGCGCGGCTCCATCAGTCTTCCTTCCGGCTCATCCGGTCCTATCCGGGCGTCCCTGCATAACGATGAGGGTTGGCCTCGAAAAGCTTGAGGCATTGCTCGGCGCAGAAGTAGAAGGCCTGCCCGTTGAAGCTTGTCATAGGCGCCGCCTCCACTTCTACCACCTGTCCGCACACTGTGTCACGCGCCGTCACCACGTCGGATCGGAAGCGGCCGTCCTCTAGCCACACAACGCGGTGCGCCACCTCACGGATGCGATGGTCGTGGCTTACGATCACCACTGCCTTGTCCAGTTCGATGGCGATCTGGCGCAGGAGGTGCATCACCTCCCGCCCGCGTTTGGAGTCCAGGTTGGCCGTTGGCTCGTCCGCCAGGATGAGGTCTGGGTTGTTGGCCAGCGCGCGAGCGATGGCCACCCGCTGCTTCTCGCCGCCGCTGAGCTGCTTTGGCAGCGACTTCAGGCGGTGGGCCAGCCCCAGCATGCTCAGGAGCTCACGCGCACGGTTCGTGGCGCTGCGTGCAGTGGCGGTGTCGCCGGAAATGACCAGTCTGACATTTTCCAGCGCCGTGAGCGACTCCAGGAGGTTAAAGCTCTGGAATATGAACCCCACACTCCCCCGTCGAACGGCTGGCAATTCCTTCTCCGCGAGGCCGGTCGTGTCAACGCCGGCTACCTCGATCCTGCCAGCGGTGGGCCGGAGCAGCGCACCCGCTATGGTGAGGACGGTCGTCTTGCCCGCGCCGGAGGGCCCCATTATCACCACCACTTCGCCTGCCTGCGCCTGAAAGTCCACGTTGTCCAGGGCGGTCACTGCGGCATCGCCGGCGCCGTAGACCTTGGTCACGGCGTGCATTCGGAGGATCACCCTGCGGTCCGGCATCGCCCTACCCCTTGAACACCGCCACAGGGTCGATCGCGGCGAGGCGGCGCGTGGGAACGTAGGCGGCGAGCAGCGTCATGAGCAGGGTGAAGCCGGCCATGCCCAGCACGTCCTGCCAGCGCACCAGGATCACGAACTGGGGCACAAGCTGTTGAGTGAAGGGTCCCAGCACGACGGTCAGGCCCGCACCAAGCAGGAACCCCAGGAGCCCCGTCACCAGGCTCTGCTCGAACACCACCCTGTACAGGTAACCATTGGTGAACCCCACCGCCTTGAGGATCCCGTACTCGCGCGCCTTCTCCACCGTCGCCGTGTAGATCGTCAGGCCGGCCACGGCCAACCCTACTATGAATGCCAGGATGAGGATCACGGTGAGTATCGGGATCACGTCGCCCAGGGCCCGATCCCGAGTGGAAGCAGCGAACTCGTCACCCGTCATAGTCACAATGGCTGGGTCCGCGTTCCCGATCATTCCCGCCACCAGACCCGCGCGGCTCGGCCTCGTCACCTGGAGGAGTAAGAAAGTGGCCAGCCCCTCCATCTGTAGCGCCTCCTCAGCCTGATCGAAGGTAATGAAGATAGTCTGGGAGGCGACGAAATCACCCCCAGAGGACTTGCCGACTACCCTCCAGTCGCGGCCGCCGGCGCCGATGCTGTCTCCGATGTCCACTCCGTAGCGGCGGCTAAGCCCCTCGTCCACGATGACCTCTCCCGGTCCTGGAACGCCCTTCCCTTCCTCGATGCGCACAGGCCCACCTATCGCCGACACAGGGTCGTAGCCCACCAGTTGCACGTCCATCTTGGTGCCGTCCTTGCTGGCGGTCATGGGACGTACTATCAAGGGACTCCATCGCTCCACCTCGTCAATTCGGGACAGACGCTCGTCCACCCCTTCGACGGGAAGAAAGGAGCCTGCGGCCAGGAAGTCGGTCGTCCCCTCACGCGCGATCCAGATGTCGGCGTCCACGTTCTCGACGAAGCCACCTACCTTCTCGTTCCACCCACGGAACAGAGAGAGCAGGAAGGTGATCAGGAAGACGGACAGAGCGATCCCCCCCACCGAAATCGCCAAGCGGGTGCGCTCCGAAAAGAGGTTCTTGCGGGCTATCAGGAGCACGCGCAAAACCCAACCTTCAGCCGGACGTCTGCTTGATCATGCCGCTGTCGCATCCCAGGCGGCCCCCAAATTGCCGCGCAGCAAGCATAGCGCCGTAGGGGGAATGCGTCAAAGAATCGGTGCCGTGTCTGTGGGCATGGACTTGCCGCTCCCATGATGCCAGCATTCTGCTCGCAAGATGTTGTGACAGAACTTCGTGTCGCAACAGTGACGGGCGTCACTGCGCCGACGCCCCGCAAGCCGTATCCTAATGGCAGGTCTGGCAGGAGTCTAGAGCTTCCCATGGCGCGACAAATCCTCATCCTGGCGGTAGGCCTTATGATAGCGCTGGCCCTCCTCGCAGCGGCCCTGGTGGCCGTGACGACGGGCTGAGGCCACAGGCGAGCGGCTAAGCCGCGTGCCCGCTTGCTCCCTTGGCGACGGTGACACGCCGCCGCTGCCTGCAATACGGACAAGGCCGCTCACGCCCAGGCCTTGTCCAGCGCCCCGACCACCAAGTCGTTTGCGCCCGCTGATGGATACAGGTACACTCTAGACAAGATTTGTACCGAAATCGCTTTCCCAGATCACACACGGGCCTTCCCGCCCTGGCCACGGTGGTTGCGCCGCCCGATCCCCCTTCAACCACGTTATTTCTGGCCCCGCTCACGGGTGGAGTCCCAGTTGACGCACCTTTATCGCATCCAGAAACGGGCCTGCAGTCGTGAAGCGCCTGCCCGCATGCCTGGCCTGAACCGCAAAGCGGTCCAGGCGCGCGCTATCCTGCTGGCGCCGGCGCCACTCCGGCGAATAATAGCCTATGAGGAGGGAGCCGATTGAGCAGACTATACATCGGTAACCTAGCGCACGACACCACCGAGGCAGACCTAAGGGCAGTCTTCTCTCAGTTCGGCGAGATTGTATCGATCAAGGTCGGAGTCGACCGGCGCGGACGTCCCAAGGGGTTCGGCCACATTACTATGGCGGACGATGCTTCGGCGACCGCTGCAATGGAGTCTCTGCGGGGCACCCAGGTCAACGGGCGCACGATGGACATCGTGCGGGATGAGCAGTCGCGCCGAAGAGGGGGGCCGGCTCGGGGCGGCGGACGGCGGCGCCGGTAAGAAAACCGGTACGCCACAGACCCTACACTAACATCCCAACACTACCTGACCGGTCTATGCGCGGGCATCGCCCACAGCCTGCAGCGTCGGGAAAGGACATGACCCTCAGCCATTGCGCAGTCCCGAGGGGTGTGCGGCATGTTGTGTCTTAGCGCCTTGGCCTCCCCCGCCAGCGGGCGGAGCGGCCCGTCATCCTGGCCGGGCGCGGCTTCAGCTCACCGGCTAGACTTTGATCGTCCGTGCCGCCGCGTCCCATATCCCCGTCACCGTGCTCCGTGCGTACACCACCAGCTTGTAGAAGCCCCCGGCCAGGCCGCTAGCGTCCAGTTGGTAACCGCAGTCCCGGTACTGCGCCCCAAACAGCCCGGCTACGTCCGGCCGCGACCCTCCGTACAACGCCGCTCCCAGGAACGCCGGCGATGCTCCCGTGGGCGCCCCAGAGCCGTCCGCTGGATAGGCGTACACGTGCACCGCATCCACGCCCGTCCCCCCCGCGGCCGCCCGGTCTATCGCCCAGCCCGCTACCCGGAACGGTTGCTGTACCGCGGCGCCCTCCCCCGGCGCGTCCAGGGACATCAACGGAGACGGCACCTCGATCGCACGTGACATTGCATCCCATGACCCCGTCACCGTGCTCCGTGCGTACACCACCAGCCTGTAGAAGCCCCCTCTCAGACCGCTAGCCTCCATCTGGTAACCACAGTCCCTAAAGTGCGCCCCGAACAACCCGGCCACGTCCGGCCGGGACCCTCCGTACAACGCCGCTCCCAAGAACACCGGCGACGCTCCCGTCGGCGCCCCAGAGCCGTCCGCAGGGTAGGCGTAGACATGCACCGCATCCACGCCCGTCCCAGCCGCGGCCGCCCGGTCGATCGCCCACCCCGCCACGCGGAACGGTTGCTGTACGGCGGCGCCCTCCCCGGGCGCGTCCAGGGACATCAACGGGGACGGCACCTCGATCTTCCTCTGCACGTTATGCCACGTCCCGGTCATCGTGCTCCGCGCGTACACCACCAGCTTGTAGAAGCCCCTACCCAGTCCGATAGCCTCCATCTGGTAACCACAGTCTCTAAACTGCCCCCCATTCAACCCTGCTACGTCCGGCCGGGACCCTCCGTACAACGCCGCTCCCAAGAACACCGGCGACGCTCCCGTCGGCGCCCCAGACCCGTCCGCTGGGTAGGCGTACACGTGCACCGCATCCACCCCCGTCCCACTCACCGCCGCCCGGTCGATAGCCCAGCCCGCCACGCGAAACGGTTGCTGTACGGTGGCGCCGTCCCCGGGTGTGTCCAGGGACATAGCAACATCGGTTGGGCTGACGTCCGCTAGAAGCGTCCGGCTGTCTTCGTAGACGCTGACCCGGCCCAGCGAGTCTCTGGCGCGCACGTGGAACGTGTAGTGTCCCGGCTGAGCCAGTGTGAACGAGGCCCCCGTGGCCGCAGTCCACGGACCCCAGGCGGGCTCGCGGGCCGCGTTGAACCCGCTTTTGTAAACGACGAGGATATAGCTGTTCAGGGACCAACCCTCCAGGTAGTATGAGTACTCCCTGGCGCCGCTTCCGCCGTCGCCCTGCCAGGCGTAGCCGACGTTCCGGTCCCCACCGGTCGCTTCCGCCGGCGCCGAGGTTATGCTAACGGTAGGCGCTGATGGGTCGGCCAAGCGGCTAGCGGTATCGTTGCGAAGGCCCGGCAGCAGCGCGTAGAGGCTGCTCCCCGGGCAGGCCGTGGCGGCCGCATCACGATGGCCGCAGACATTGGGCAGAGCGCGGTGCCAGCTGTCGCTAGCCGTGAGGTAGTCGGTCGAAGCGTGCGGGGTGATGCCGTGCTGGCCGCACTCCCAGGCCAAGACGTCCCTCAGTTTGGACAGCGCCTCGCCGCTGGGCGAGACGTTCTGGAAGTTGCCCAGCATGGCGATACCGGTGCTGCCGTGATTGTAGGACGTCATGTGTCCCCCCACAACACCCTCGCCCACCAGTTCGCGGCCGCCGGGTCCGTCGTATCCCGGCCCGTCGCGGCCTCGACGTCCTTCGTAGGCGTTGCCAAACTTATCGATGATCCAGCAGTAGCCGATGTCGCCCCAGCCCAGGGTCGAGGCGTGATAGGTGTAGATCGCTCGGACATCGGCCATAGCCGCGGCCGTGGACGGGTAATCGTTGCCGGTAGCGGTGTGGTGGACCACGACTTTCTTCGTGGGCAGGTAGTCCCGGGGCCAGATCTCGCCGCTGCTGTTGAATCGTATCGCCTCGTCGGCGCCCCAAGCCTCACGGCTGTAGGTGAGGGGCTTGGTGGAAGGCGCCGCCAGCGGCGAGGAAAGTGTCCCGTCCTCCGCATTGAGCACGGTTACGGTCACGGACTGGACCTCCGCCTTCCCGTTCCCGTCGTGCAGGCGAGCGCGGAACTGGAACCGCTGCGCCTTCTCGACCCGGATTAGCGCCCCAAACGTTTCGGGCAGCGGTTCCCGTCCGTGGCCAGCTTCCAGGATCACGGGTTGCCATCCGCTCCAGGCCAAGCCATCTGTAGAGCTGCGCAGCCAGAAGGTGACAGCCTGGGGGCCGCTGCCGCGCCAGTGAAGGCCGGCGTGAGTGGCCGGAAAGCTGGAGCGCAGGGTGGGAGAGACGTACTGGCCCGAACCCGAAGCGGCGAGCGTGAGGCGGCCGCCGGCCACACTGGTGCCGTTCACAGTGCCCGCGGCCAGCTCGCCCGCGTTCAGCCGCAGGTCCTCCGTGAGCACCCTCCGGCCCGTGCCGGCCGCCGCCACCGGGAACCCTAGCCGTCCGGCGAGGCGGCTGGCCAGGCCGGAAATGCCCGCCAGGGTCAGACCCGCGGACGCTTTCAGAACATTACGCCGGCTGAGCAGTGACCGCACTCCTCGCTCCTCTTCGTCCGTGACCGCCTGACAACATGTAACAACGCGGGACCGCCGCATGCGTTAAGCGGAGTGTCTGAAACCGTCGCCATCTGTTGGAGCAGTCTGGGGTACCGCTTCGACCACATTACGCCGTCGCCGCAGGGTAGGGCAAAGCCCTACGTCAACATCCAGACGCTGCCTGACAGATTTATCAGCGTTCCTAGCCTACAATCTGCTGCGTCAGGACAGGCGATATCCCTCAGTCATCGCGGCCCCGCGTATCGGGGTTGCGTCATGGTGTATCTCGGTTCCGATGCCCGCCCAGGGCGGTGCGCCAGCAAGCTATAGAAGGAGGACTCGATGTTTACTGCCTCGCTGAACCTGGAAGCGCTCCAGAAGTCTATCAAGAACCCCCCCCGAATCTGCGCTATGGATGGTTGCGAGCAGACGCTGCCCCAGGCGCCGTCCGACGCCCAGTTCTGTTCTGACCACTCAAAGCAGCGGGCAGAGCGGCCGCGGCGGACCAAGAAGGCCCGCCGCTAGGCGGGCGGCTAAGCCGGCCAAACCCCGACGGACCGCATGGTGCACTCTTCGACGTGGCAAGATGCTTGGCGGCGCTCATGAGTGCCCCCGCGCGCCCCAAGCGCTAGAACGGAGCCGGCCATGAAGATCGATGGCGGCGAGCTGCTCGCCAGAATGCTCGATCGGGAGGGGGTGGAGAACGTCTTCGCCCTCCACGGCGGGCACATAGACCCTATCTTCCAGGCCTGCCACGACCACGGTATCCGCATCATCGATACGCGCCACGAGCAGGCCGCGGGCCACATGGCCGACGCCTGGGCCCGCACCACGGGCCGGCCCGGCGTGGCGATCGTAACGGCCGGCCCCGGCGTCACCGACATCGTCACCGCCGTCGCCAACGCCCACATGGACTGCGTGCCCATGCTGGTCGTAGGCGGGCGCCACAGCCTGGCCGACGAGGAGCAACTGCCTCTCCAGGAGCTGCACGGCGTCCCCATTATGCAATCAATCACCAAGTGGTCACGCCTGGTCCGTGAGCCGGAGCGCATCCCGGAGTACGTGAGCATCGCCTTCCGTCACGCCACTACAGGCCGGCCCGGACCCGTCTACCTGGAGATACCGGCCGACGTTCTGGCCGCACGTGTCGAAGAGGAGAAGGCGCATCTGCCGGAGACCTATCGCCCGGAAGCGGCGCCGGCGCCGTCCTCAGAAGCCGTTGATAAGGCGCTTTCCATCCTGTCGAAGGCGGAGCAGCCCGTCATCCTCGCCGGGCGCGGCGTCTGGTTCTCCGGCGGCACAGACGAGCTGAGGGAGTTCGCTGAGATCACGAGCATCCCGGTTTGCGCCAATGGGATGACCCGCGGCGCCGTCCCGGAGGACAGCCCGCTGGGCCTGGGCAGCTTCTTGGTCGCAGGCCGCGGCGCGGCCATGATCGGGCCTCCGGACGCGGTGCTTCTCCTGGGCGGAAGGATAGGGATGTTCACCGGTGGTCGTCAGTCCATCATCCCCGCCCAGGCAAAGGTGATCCAGGTTGATATTGAGGGGGAAGAGATCGGGCGGGGGCGCGACATCGATTTGGGGATCGTCGCGGACTGCCGTGAGACTCTGCGCGCCTTCATCCGGGAGGCGCGGGGGCGCACCTTCCCCGATCGCAGCGAGTGGTTGAACAAGCTCCGGCAGGCCCCGGCCATGGTCCGCGGCATGTTCGCCAGCGCCCTGGAACCGGACCGGCAGCCCATTCACCCCTACCGGCTGGCGCATGAAGCCGCCGCTCTCGCGGTCGAGAGCGGGACGCTTGTGGCCGACGGCGGAGAAACGTTTGTGTGGGCGGAGCT
>MGNZ01000122.1:0-1957 GCA_001795235.1 Chloroflexi bacterium RBG_16_64_32
GCCATCGCCGAGGGGCTGGCCCAGAAGATAGTGTCCGGCGACGTGCCGGAGAACCTGAAGGACAAGCGGGTGCTGGCCCTGGACATGGGGGCGATGGTGGCCGGCTCCAAGTTCCGCGGCGAGTTCGAGGAGCGGCTGAAGGCCGTCATGGACGAGATCAAACAGGCGAGGGGCGAGGTCATCGTCTTTATCGACGAGATACACCAGGTGATGGGCGCGGGCGCCGCCGAGGGCGCTATCGACGCCTCCACAATGATGAAGCCCGCCCTCTCCCGCGGTGAGCTCCAGTGCGTCGGCGCCTGCACCCTGGACGACTATCGCAAGCACATCGAGAAGGACGCGGCGCTGGAGCGCCGCCTCGCCCCCGTGTACGTGGACGAGCCCAGCGTCGAGGACACCATAGAGATGCTGAAGGGGCTGCGGCCTCGCTATGAGGGTCACCACAAGGTGAAGATCACGGATGAGGCGATGGAGGCGGCGGTGCGCCTGTCCCACCGCTACATCTCAGGCCGCCACCTGCCGGACAAGGCGATCGACCTCATCGATGAGGCGGCGTCAAAGCACGTCATCGAGGCCCAGAGTATGCCCCCGGAGCTGCGCCGGCTCCAGGAGCGGGTGGACAAGCTGGGGCGCGAGGCGGAGGCGGCCGTGCAGCGTGAGGAGTACGAGGCGGCCGCCCACATCAAGACGGAGCTGGAGAGTATCCGGGAGGAGCACCGGCAGATACGGTCTCGCTGGGAGAGCGAGTCCGCCCCAGGCGGATCCAGCATGACGGTGGAGGAGTCGGATATCGCGGCGCTGGTGGCCAAGATGACCGGCATCCCCGTCTCCCGCATGCTGGAGGGAGAGAGCGAGAAGCTGCTGCACATGGAGGAGCGGCTGCACGAGAGGGTGATAGGCCAGGAGGAGGCGATCCGGGCCGTGTCCGAGGCGATTCGCCGCGCCCGAGCGGGGCTCAAGGACCCGCGCCGGCCGATCGGCGGCTTCATCTTCCTGGGGCCGACGGGTGTGGGCAAGACGGAGCTGGCGCGGGCGCTGGCCGCGTTCATGTTCGACGACGAGGACGCGATGATCCGCATGGACATGAGCGAGTACCAGGAGCGGCACACCGTCTCCCGCCTCATCGGGGCGCCGCCGGGCTACGTGGGCTACGACGAGGGCGGCCAGCTCACGGAGCTGGTGCGCCGCCGGCCCTATCGCGTCGTCCTCCTCGACGAGATCGAGAAGGCGCACCCGGAGGTGTTCAACATCCTCCTCCAGATCCTGGAGGATGGCCGCCTTACCGACGGCCACGGCCGCACGGTGGACTTCCGCAACACGGTGGTCATCATGACCTCCAACCTTGGCACGGAGTCGTTCCAGACGCCGACCCTGGGCTTCGTGCCTTCGGATAAGCCCAGCAAGTCGGAGAAGGACAAGCGGAAGAGCACGGTGGAGAAGGCGCTGCGCCAGACGTTCCGGCCGGAGCTGCTCAACCGCATCGATGAGACGATCGTCTTCGACCCGCTGACGGAGGAGGATTTGGCGCAGATAGTGGAGCTAATGGTCAATGACGTGCGGGAGCGGCTGGCGGAGCGCCGCGTGATCCTGGAGCTGACGGAGGCGGCCAAGGCGGAGCTCGTGAAGGAGGGGTTCGATCCGGTGTTCGGGGCGCGGCCGCTCCGTAGGACGATCGAGCGGCGGGTGGCTAACCCGCTGGCCCGTCGCATCCTGGCCGGGGAGTTCGCCGAGGGAGACACGGCGCTGGTGGGCTACCGCGACGGCGACTACACCTTCGAGAAGAAGAAGGCCCCGGCGAAGGTGAAGGCGAAAGCGGCGAGCTAGGGCGCGGGTGTAGCTTCGGGCGTGGCGGTTGCCTCAGGCGTTGCTTGCGGCGTTGCCGTGGGGGTCGGCCCAGGGGCCGGCGTTATTTCCGGCGTTGGCGCCGGGGTTGCCTCTGGCGTCCCTGGCGGCTCGG
>MGNZ01000122.1:1977-4526 GCA_001795235.1 Chloroflexi bacterium RBG_16_64_32
GTTGGCTCTGGCGTCGGCGTGAGCGTTGGCGTCGCCTCCGGCGTGAGAGCCGGCGTGGGCTCTGCTGTCGGCGCTGGCGCGGGGGTGGTTGTGGGCTTCGGGTCCACCAGCCTCACGGTGTCGCTGCCAGCGAAGATGCGGTTTGGCGGGTCCACGATGCCGGAGATGGTGAAGCTGACAGTGGCAGGGGGTGTCACGCTCTCCACCAGGGCGATCACTGCCGCGCGGTCGAAGGTTACC
The DNA here is from genome assembly GCA_001795235.1 of Chloroflexi bacterium RBG_16_64_32. Lineage (GTDB taxonomy): Bacteria > Chloroflexota > Dehalococcoidia > SM23-28-2 > RBG-16-64-32 > RBG-16-64-32. Next base: position 2,218 of record MGNZ01000122.1, read on the forward strand.
TTCAGATCGGGGATGCCGTCCTTGTCGGCGTCGCCCAGCTTAGGCTTGGCGCCGGGGGCGCCGTCCGGAGGGACGCCGTTGTCGCAGGGGTTCTCGCCCAGGCAGAGGCGAATGGAGTTCACTTGTATGTCGGCGGGATCGAAGCCGGAGGGCAGCTCGATGAAGGCGGTGACGGGTGCCCCCCGGCTCCTTTTCTGGAGGCTCTCGGGCTTGATGTCCACGGTGGCGGGGACGGGGCCCCAGACGCCAGCCTGTACCTGTGCGCTAATCGTCTCGGTGTCCGAGAACAGGGAATAGGTCCCGCCGATACGAGGCAGGAGGAGGACGGCAACAGCGGCCAGCAAGAAGAGACCGCCAGCGAGGAAGGCGCGCGGCCTAGCGCGGTGCTTCACGGGTCCCTCCCCAGACGGGCGCCCAACTGCTCGGACTTCCCCCTCCTGAGCGCCGTGACGATGTTGGACACCTCGCCAGCGATGATGAGGGCACCAGGCACGGCCACCAAGAGGAGGAAAGCCTGGGGCGTCCGTAGTCGCTCGGCCAGGTAGCCCAGATAGGGAATGGCCCAGCGCACCGTCCCGACAACGTTGTCAGCGGGCACGATATAGTTATCGGGTTCGTCGTTGGCGTCGCCCTTGGTGACGAAGCTGAGTGAGCCGCCTTCCCGCACCACCTCCACCACCCGGTGCGTGACGAAGTCGGGAGAGGCTTGCTGGTGGTAGGTAATGATGTCGCCGACGGCGACCGCTTCGGAGTCAACAGGGCGAACGAAGGCGACAGAGCCGACGGGTAGGGCTGGCTCCATACTGCCGCTGAGGACCACCTGGAGATCCCAGTTGAGGAGCCGGGGCAGGAGGAAGAACAGGATGACGCCCACCAACGCCAGCGCCACAGCTACGTTGACGAGGAGACTCGCTATCCGAAACAGGAACTTGATGCCTGAAACAGACATTCTCTCACCTAAACCGGGACCGGTGGGCGTGGTGGGGATTGAAGCCAATCCCCACCATGTGAACCACCCGTCTCACTGGCTACTATCCCGAGTTGAGGGTAAAGCTAACAGGCGAGTGACCGTTATGGGCCTCCAGTGCCCAGGAGAGTGGGATCATCGGTTATCGTGAATTTGAGGTCAAAGTTGGCCGTAGCACCCTGGTACTCGGGGCCAGCGCCTGAATCAAACTCAAATGTGATCTTGAACCTCTTGACGTCACTGGGATTGGGGTCCAGGTAGTCAGTAGTAAGAGGAGGCCAACCCTCAAAGAATTTTGCGCTGTACGGAGAGTCTACAAATTCCCGAAGGGTCAATGTCCCGTCACTGTTACCAAATATTGGCTCCCAGTAGGACATAGGGGCACCCATCCAGCCCGAATAGTCATACTCGGTAGCGTCAAGTTCCGTAATGTGGATCACATCTACGAGGCCAAGAGTGCCGCCCAAGTTCTCACCGCCAACACCGAGTATCAGCGCACCGCTTGAGCCCACGTTTCTGACATCCACGATAAGAGTAGCCGTGTCTCCCGGAGCCCAGCCGGCCGGAGTTGACCAGGTCATGGTATCGCCATCCCACCAGTTAGTTCCGGCGTCCTTTGACACTTGCAGGTCCATTGTCCCTGCCTGGGACGAGACAACCACCGTTTCACTGCTGCTGAAGTAGGCTATAGTAGCGCCGCCGATGAGGGCCGCCGCTGTGCCGATGACCAGCAGGCTCATGAGTATGCTTCGCTTCATCTTCTATCTCCTTCTTGGTCCGTCTGCCGATGGTTTGGTGGGCAAACAAGACGGCCGTGCGCTCAGGGCATCACCTCCTCTGGGGTGGCGCCCCGCACGCCTGTCCGCCTGTGGCGGAGCCGCAAAAGCCAAGAGTAGCCGGGCCCGTTGTGGCAAGGCCGGACTTGGTTTACAATAAGCAAGGCAGAGGGCTCTGTTTAACGCGGCGTCCTTTTGCTTGCCCCGTGTGGTTACGGCCATGCGGGGCTCTTTGTTATTCAAGCTAACGTCTGGTCAGCGCTTCCTCCCCGCTAAAATAAAAACCGGCGACAAGCCGTCGCCGATCGTCCACCTCCGAGATCGAGTTCTCCCCACCACTCGCCTCGGCCCGCGGCTCAAGACATAACGTATGCGCTACTCCCCATAGCACAATCCACCCCCCAAGTCAAGGGGGTTTGCCAGATATCTTGAAATAATCGTTCTACCTGTGAGAGAGAATTTGATTTCCCAATGACCACGCCGCCCACGACAACCGCCCGGAGTGGGGGCAGGCGCCGTCCGGTCAATGGATCCCGAACGCCTGCCTGCCGGCAGGCAGGGATTAA
>MGNZ01000122.1:4622-10494 GCA_001795235.1 Chloroflexi bacterium RBG_16_64_32
CCACCTGAAGCCTGCCGCTACATGAGTTCGGCGGAGGCGTCCGTCGGCGTCGTCTGCCGTTAGGCCTTGGCGGCGGGCTCCGCCTGCTCCCGGCGGATGGAGGGAACGCGGGCGCGGAGGAAGGAGGGGACGTTCTCCTGGACACGCTCCACCGCCTGGCGTACTTGGCCGAAGCTGCTGCGGATCACCTCACGGCCTTCCCGCTGGGACTCCGCCAGGTCCTCCAGCGCCTCCTGCCACAGAGCAAGGCGGCGCGACTGGCCGTTAGCCACGGCCTCCGACGCCGACTCATACAGACCGACGATATCGGTGGGACGGCTGGCCCAGTTCCTGGCCACGTTCGTCCAGTCGGTGGCGCCCTGACGGGCGCCTTCGATGACGCTGCGTCCAAACCTATGGTAGCGCTCATTGGCTGCCTTGATGGCGTCGAAGGTGGTTTCCTGACGTTCGGTGACCGCCATAAACAGCTGGTCAATGCTCTCGCGGGTGCTCATTCTCTCACTCCTTGGGGTGCTATTGCGGCGTCCACTTTAGATTAGACTCCGGCCGCTGAACCGATGTCAACGGAAAACTCGGCCGGAGACAAGATTTCCTGAAAATTGTTCACGGGTCTTCTGCCGATAGCTGCCATAAACAGTGAACCAATGCTCTCGCGGGTGCTCATTCTCTCACTCCTTGGGGTGCTATTGCGGCGTCCACTTTAGATTAGACTCCGGCCGCTGAACCGATGTCAACGGAAAACTCGGCCGGAGACAAGATTTCCTGAAAATTGTTCACGGGTCTTCTGCCGATAGCTGCCATAAACAGTGAACGGGAAACGATCACGGTGTTTATCTGCGATAATGGTATGTGCGGGGGCGGCCCCAGTTTCCCGTCGCCGGTTCGCCGCGATCGATAAGGAGGCGGACATGGCATCGTGGGAGCATAAGGTCGCATACGTTGACTTCCGGGGACGCATATCCTCGGAGGGTTCAGAGTTCATCCGCCAGCCGGGCGAGCACCGCACATCCTTCGTCCGGCGCTATCTGGATGTGCTTGGCCAGGAGGGCTGGGAGGTAGCGGCGGTGCAGCCCCTGACCCGATTCGGGACGAGCTACTTCGTTCTCAAGCGGCCCGCCAAGGCCGCGAAGAAGGAGGGTTAGCTCGGCCAGCGGCAGTAGTGAGTTTAGCGTGACGAGCGGCTGACGGCGGTGGGACGCGGGCCGCCCCCGGGCTGGAGCGGATCGGCGTCGCCTGGCGAAAGCCGGATTCCGTCCCCTATAATGGGCATAGAGGGATATGGGTACAGCCTTTCCGGAGAACCCTACCTCTGTTGACGATATCTTGCGCATCTCCTTCGGCAGCGACGAACGAACGCACCTGACCGATTTCATCGAGCAGGAGCTGCGGAGCCGGGGCCACCAGGTGGAGCTGGTGGGGCCGCCGGCGGGCCAGCCGTTGCAGTGGGCGGACGTGGCCCAGGCGGTGGCTGAGCGCGTGTCCTCTACCGGCGTCGATGAGGGCATCCTGTGCTGCTGGACCGGCACCGGCGTGTCCATTGCCGCCAACAAGGTACCGGGGGTACGCGCGGCCCTCTGCGGTGACGCGGAGACCGCCCGCGGCGCCCGTGCCTGGAACGATGCCAATATTCTCTGCCTTAGCCTTCGTACTACCACTGAAGCTGTCGCGGGGGAGATCTTGGAGGCCTGGTTCTCCGCTTCCAGTGACGCGAGCGAGGCGGAGAACGTGGATAAGCTCAACGACCTGGATAGACGCTATCGGCCGCGGAAGATGCCCGTGACGGTCGAGGGGGAGAAGGGGAGGAACTAGTGGAAGAGGAGCGACGAAAAAGAAGGCGCGGCCGCCGGCGAGGTCGCGATGGTGGCCATCGGCCGGAGCAGGGCTCGGCTGGCCGTCCCGCCGAGGAGAGGCGGGAAGAGGGCCAACCCGATGTAACAGAAGAGAGCGAGGCGCCCGGCGTCCTTCCCTCACGACTCCGGTTCCGCTTGGGGCGTCGCGGGGGCGCCGACAAGGAGCGAACGGAGGCGGACCGGCGCCGTGCCCGTGAAGAGCGGCCGGCGGGGGAGACGCACGCGAATGTCTCTCCCCTGAGCTTCTGGCGGCGCGGCCGGACCCGGACGTACCGCGAGCAGCCGATGCCCAAGCAGACCCTGGGCCGGACGCTGCGTCGCGTGCGGGGGTTGTATCTCCCGCCCTGGGTGCCGGTGGCGTTTATCATCTTGGTCGTGTTCGGCATCCTGGTAGTGCTGTTCTTCGCGCGGGGCGCCGCCGGCAGACCGCTAATCGGCCAGGACCACTGGCACGCCACTTACCAGGTATTCGTCTGCGGTGAGCGCCAGCCCAACTTTCCCGCTTGGGAAGGCGGCGTCCACACCCACGCCGACGGCGTCATTCACCTCCACCCGTTCACCCCCGCCGAAGAGGGCATGGGCGCCCGTCTGGTGAAGTGGTTTGAGTACGGCGGCGGCAAGCTGACTCAGAGCGAGATGAGGATGCCCGGCCGCCGCGAGACCCTCAAGAACGGCGACACGTGCGATGACGGATCAGAGGGCGTGCTCCAGTTGTTCGTCAATGATGTGCGGATGGATGACTGGAGCCGTTACATCCCCCAGGACGGCGATCAAGTGCGAATCGAGTTTGGCCCGGAGGGATTGACCCCGGCGGAGCAGGAAGACCGCATCGTTATCGACGAAAGCGAGGCGACACGGACGGTCGATCTGGAGATCACCGGCGGGGAGTCCGACGCCTCCTTCCGGCCTGATTCGATCGACCTGCGCCCTGGGGAGACCGTGAAGCTGGCGGTGAAGAACACGGGGTCGATATCCCACCAGGTCCGGGTGGCCGGACCGGACGGCGAGTACAACACGAGCGACGACTACGTGAGCGTCCCCGAAACGATCCTCCCGGACGAGGATGGGGTGGTGGTGGTGCGCTTCAACGAGGAGGGCCGGTACGAGTTCCACGACCCGACGGCGTCCGTCGCGATAGGAACGCTGGTGGCGGCGGGTGAGCCGGTGGAGGAGCCCGCTGAACCCGCGCCGGATGATGGGGCCGCGCAGCCCGCGCCGGATGAGGGAGCGCCGCAGTCGGTGGACGTCACCCTTGACGTGAAGATGGGAGACAGCTTCTATGAGCCGAGCGAGCTGGAGGTGGAGGCAGGGAAGAGCTTCCGCATCAACCTCACCAATGATGGCAAGCTCATTCATAACCTGCGCATCGCGGGCGTAGACAGCAAATACGAGACGGCGGACGACCTGATATCGACGCCGAGCCCCCTCGGTAGCGGGGTGACTGGAGAGCTGGTGGGTCAGATCGACGAACCCGGCGTGTACAGCTTTCGATCCGACTTCCAGACCGGCGAGATGGTCGGGACGATCACCGTAAAATAGAGGCGGCAGCCGCCCGGCCCGCGCCGGCCGGAGCAGGCTGGCGGCTCGCACACCTAGTCGATGACTGACAGGACGTTCTTCGACCGCGCCGGCTGGCTGCTGAGGCGGCTGTTGCTGGCGCTCCTTGTGGCGCTGGCGCTGAGTGTGGTGGCGCGCCAGTTTGTCGATGGCGGTGGCGGCGCCTCGACAGCGTCGCCCACGCCTCCGCGAGCGGGCCAGGACCACTGGCACGCTACCTATCAGGTCTTCGTCTGCGGTGAGCGCCAGCCACCCTTCGCCTTTTGGGAGGGCGGCGTCCATACCCACGCCGACGGCGTCATTCACCTCCACCCGTTCACCCCCGCCGAAGAGGGCATGGGCGCCCGTCTGGTGAAGTGGTTTGAGTACGGCGGCGGCAAGCTGACTCAGAGCGAGATGAGGATGCCCGGCCGCCGCGAGACGATCAAGAACGGCGACACGTGCGATGACGGATCAGAGGGCGTGCTCCAGTTGTTCGTCAATGATGTGCGGATGGATGACTGGAGCCGTTACATCCCCCAGGACGGCGATCAAGTGCGAATCGAGTTTGGCCCGGAGGGATTGACCCCGGCGGAGCAGGAAGACCGCATCGTTATCGACGAAAGCGAGGCGACACGGACGGTCGATCTGGAGATCACCGGCGGGGAGTCCGACGCCTCCTTCCGGCCTGATTCGATCGACCTGCGCCCTGGGGAGACCGTGAAGCTGGCGGTGAAGAACACGGGGTCGATATCCCACCAGGTCCGGGTGGCCGGACCGGACGGCGAGTACAACACGAGCGACGACTACGTGAGCGTCCCCGAAACGATCCTCCCGGACGAGGATGGGGTGGTGGTGGTGCGCTTCAACGAGGAGGGCCGGTACGAGTTCCACGACCCGACGGCGTCCGTCGCGATAGGAACGCTGGTGGCGGCGGGTGAGCCGGTGGAGGAGCCCGCTGAACCCGCGCCGGATGATGGGGCCGCGCAGCCCGCGCCGGATGAGGGAGCGCCGCAGTCGGTGGACGTCACCCTTGACGTGAAGATGGGAGACAGCTTCTATGAGCCGAGCGAGCTGGAGGTGGAGGCAGGGAAGAGCTTCCGCATCAACCTCACCAATGATGGCAAGCTCATTCATAACCTGCGCATCGCGGGCGTAGACAGCAAATACGAGACGGCGGACGACCTGATATCGACGCCGAGCCCCCTCGGTAGCGGGGTGACTGGAGAGCTGGTGGGTCAGATCGACGAACCCGGCGTGTACAGCTTTCGATCCGACTTCCAGACCGGCGAGATGGTCGGGACGATCACCGTAAAATAGAGGCGGCAGCCGCCCGGCCCGCGCCGGCCGGAGCAGGCTGGCGGCTCGCACACCTAGTCGATGACTGACAGGACGTTCTTCGACCGCGCCGGCTGGCTGCTGAGGCGGCTGTTGCTGGCGCTCCTTGTGGCGCTGGCGCTGAGTGTGGTGGCGCGCCAGTTTGTCGATGGCGGTGGCGGTGCCTCGACAGCGTCGCCCACGCCTCCCCGAGCGGGCCAGGACCACTGGCACGCTACCTATCAGGTCTTCGTCTGCGGTGAGCGCCAGCCACCCTTCGCCTTTTGGGAGGGCGGCGTCCATACCCACGACGACGGTGTAATCCACATTCATCCCCTTATCCCCTCCGAGGAGGGTGAGGGCGCGCGTCTGGTCAAGTGGTTCGAGTACGGAGGGGGCGAGCTTACCCAGAGCGAGATGCGGATGCCGGGCCAGCGCGACAGGTTCGCGAACGGGGACAGGTGCCCGGATGGGGCTGAAGGCGTGCTCCAGGTCTTCGTGAACGGTGAGCGGCTGGACGACTGGAGTCGCTACATTCCCCAGGATGGGGATCGCGTCGGCATCGAGTTCGGGCCCGAGCAGTCTGACTAGGCGGCCGGACCGCTGGCCACGAGCTGCTCGATGGCCAGCGCGTACGGGCCCCACATCGGGCGCGGCAGCAGGCGGCCGATGTGGGCCATCACCTGTTCCCGCGCCAGCCGGTCCCGCTCCTCCTTCCGCGCTGCCTCCCGCACCTCAACGGAGAACGCAGGGCCGAAGCGGACCGTGAGGACGCCCTCTTCCTCGTAGATTCCGCACGGCAGGACAGGGACACCCCGCTTGCTGAGCGAGCGGAGGAAGAGGCCCGTACCGGGCATCGCCTCGATGAGGATCTGGTTGCCCACACCTTCGGGGTAGAGGCCTATCGGCTCGCCCTGCTTGTCCATCACTTGAAGGATGGAGCGCATCGCGGCGGCGCGGCCCACGCGCGCCTCTCCCGAGCGGGGGACGATGACGAGGCCGTAAACGTTGGCGATGCGGTGGAACAGCCAGCGTAGCAACGCGACCGGCACCGGCAGGACACCGCCCAGCCGGAAGTTGTACCACTCGCTGGTCATCAGCCAGCGGAGCGTCCGGTGGCTCCGTCGCCGCTCGAAGATGGCGGTAGCGGCCACCATGCCGCCCCAGAA
>MGNZ01000123.1:0-4818 GCA_001795235.1 Chloroflexi bacterium RBG_16_64_32
CTTGAAGGAACCCTCCTCCGTCAGAGAGGCGCCCCCGGAACTCACCGCCAGGTCCCATTCCTTTTGGGCGAAGAGTTCGCCGCCTTTCATTTCCCATCCCTTGGTTGTGTACGTCGCGCCCGGACCCACGTCGTCTGCACCTAATCCCGTGGGAGGCGCTCCCGACTGCATGAGGCTCTGTAGCTGTTCTATGGTCAGCTGGGGAATCGGCGGCGGTTGGCCGTCGCCGGCTTCTTCCTGCCCGCCGGAGCCTCCCAGCTCACTCTGGTGGATCCCCATATAGGTGTTGCTCCAAACAGAAGTGGGAGGGGTGGTTAGCGTACCGGTCCCCGGGCACGTCGCGGTGATGGTCTCGGTCGAAATGCCGGGCGCGTAGGTCAGGAGGATGTCTGTAACTTGGCCGAGCTGATCATCGGCCCCCGAAGTGGTCACTTCCCAATAGAGGCCTGACACTTCGAAGGTTCCGCCGCCTCGGTTACCTGTTGTGGTGCATGCTCCTCCCATGGGGTCCGAGACCTCGTAGTTCAGATTCACGAGAGCCGAGCTACCCGTCACGGCGGGAGGAAGGGTGCTGGGGTCGTAGGTGATCTCGATCTTAGACTCCATCTCCGATTCGTTGTAAGTCCCCTCGGATTCCATCCTGGCGGTGGATTCGAATTCCAATTCAAAGTGCAGGCATTTCCGCGCTAGGTCTTCGGCCTCAGCGATGACCTGGTCCATCTCGGCGGCCATGCCCATGAGCTCCGTCTGCCGCTTCAGGTTTAGGAGAACCGGGATCATCCGATGGACGATGTGTTCGTCGCGGCAAAGCTCATATTCCTCACGAACGCACACACGGGCCACCTTCGGCAGGAGGTCGATGAGCTCTCCCATCATGCTGTCGCCGACGCCGAGCAACTGCTGCTGCCTCTCGTAGCCAAGAACAGTCTCAATTGCCAGGCGGCCCGCGGCGCAGCTTTCGCCGGCGGCTGCCAGCCGCGGCTTGAGCACCTGCTCTTTCCACTGCTTCATCAACGATTCGATGAGGCCCCAATCGAGCGTATCTTCGCCCGTCAGGAGCTGTGTCTGTCGTGCCCGCGCCAATTCTGCGGCCATGAGGCTCTGCAGCCTCGCGTCCGCACTGCCCCCCAGACGTTGTCTCACGGGTGCGAGGTCGGCCAGGTATCCCTTGGCCACTCCGCCCGAAGAGAAGTGCAACAGCTTGAGGCGTACGGTCGTCGACTCGGGATCGATGAGCGGGATGAAGACGGCGCCGTCCACACCGCTGCTCCCTATCGGAATCTGCTGATCCACCGAGATCTCCTCGGCCGGCTCGATGGTGAGGGTGACGAAGTCGTAGAAGGCCAGACCGTCCGGCGCGAGTTGTACCCCTGCCACCAGGCCCTCGCTCAGCGGCAGGCCTTCCATCGACTCGATCGGGGTCATCGCGATCTCGATCTCCTCGACCAGGGCATCCGCAGGGACTTCCAGAACGTAGCGGGAACCGTCGGCGCCGGTTGCCGTCAGCGTGCCTCCAGCGCGGCCGATCCGAGCCGAAACGGCCCGGCTCTGGTCAACGGTCGTCGTGACCGTAACTGGCTCAGTACTCGGGTCGAGCGCTTCGGAAACGTCGCCCGACGATCCGCCCCCAGACGAACATGCTGCTGTCATGAGCATCAGTGCAGCCAAGCCTATGATCCTACGAAGCCGCATTACCCTAGACCCTCTCAGGCGACAAAATCCGGATTGTTTGGATGATATTGGGACCCATCTTACCAGAGTTGACAGAATCCTTGATTGGTTGTTGACGATGGCTGGAGGCTGGCCGTTTTGGCGCCTGGTATGACTTCTCGCGCCGCGCTCACGGCCACTATGACCCTGTCACGGTTGGCCTTCGGGCTGCCCGAGCCGTCGGTCGAAACCTTCTTCTGCGGCCGCGATTCGGGCCGCTCTTAGAGATTACCTTCGACGTCGAGGGGATGGGCGGCGATCCGGCGGCCGGTCCGTACCAGGTGGTCATGGTCTACCGGCTGGCGGACCCCGACAGCGACGCTCGCATGGAGGGGAACGCGCAGGCGTTGAACCCGGAGGGCGAGGACATGTTCAGCCGAACCCTGCAGGCGCAGTCGGACATTCCCGTGTTCAACACGTTCGTCCTATCCTGGCTCCAGGTGCAGTTCGTGGCCAGCGACGGTTCGGGATAACGAAGTCGCCCGCAGCCCCGCCTTCCCGGTGCTCTGGGTGAGGGAAGGTCGAGTCGCGGCCGGTTGCCCGGCCCTTGATCCCTCCGATTCGCCGCCCTTGCAGGCTCTCGAAAGGTGTGGTATGCTATCGCCTAAGGTAGCATGCAAGTTCTGACTGGGATGTCGAAAGACCTCGGCCTGGGCTGCACTAGCCTAGGCCGAATTGGTTCCCAAGTGAACCGGACCTCCTAGGAACAGGCAACTACCATCTCTTGCCTAGGAGGCAAACACAATGTCCGAACGTATCCAGGGTACCGTCAAGTGGTTCAACGGTAGCAAGGGCTACGGCTTCATCGCCCGTGAGGGCGGCGAAGACGTATTCGTCCATCACTCGGCGATCCTCGCCGAGGGCTACCGCAACCTTGACGAAGGCCAGCGAGTGGAGTTCGAAGTCGTCCAGGGCCCCAAGGGGCTCCAGGCCGCCTCGGTCACCATTCTCTAAGCCTACTCTGACCTGACGACAAGAAGGAGCCCCCGGTTTCTCGGGGGCTCCTTCCATATTCCACCAAATCTCCCTCAGACCCCCCTCTGGTCCCCCCTATTTCCTGGGGGGGGACGGTGGGGGGCAGTCCCTCCGCCTCGCTACGGGATGCTGCGCGAAGTTGCCCCTCGCGACACCGGCACCCCGAGCGTGGCGAGGGGCCACGCCCCCTACTATGGCTTGATCACGCGGCAGAGGAGAGCACGCACATTGAGCTCAGACGAGTCTGGCGTCCGACATCATTGAAAGTGGCGTCCCGGACTGGTAACGGGTAACTGGTAACTTGCAGCTGGTGGCTGGCGGCTGGCGGCTTACCGGGTAAGCGACTTCCAGCGTGCGATCGCGCCCTGTCCGCTGCTGACATTGCGTTTCATGGCCCTCACCGAGGGCTTGGCCCAGTCGGGCGCCGGGACGGTGTCGTCGAAGCCCGGAAGCCGCACGCGCTCGATCTTCTTCCGGAGAAGGTACTCGATGGCGGCGATGCCGGACTCGTCTTCGGGGGTCACCAGCGTCCAGGCCACGCCTTCGGCCTGCACTCGGGCGGTGCGGCCGATGCGGTGGACGTAGTCCTCGGCCTCTTCGGGAACGTCGAAGTTGATGACGTGCGAAATGCCCTCAATATCAAGACCGCGGGCGGCGATGTTCGTTGCCACCAGGATGGTGGCGTTGCCGGCACGGAATTTCTCCAGCGCCTCCACGCGCTCGCTCTGGGCAAAGTCGCCGTGCATGACTGCCACCGACAGCCCGGCCTCGCGCAGCTGCCGGGTGACGACGTCGGCGTCCTGCTTGGTGCGAGTGAACACCAGGGCGCTCTCGACCGCCGCTTCGCGCAGGAGCTCGGTCAGCAAGGCGACTTTGAGGTGTTTCGGCACCGGATAGATTTGCTGATGCAGGGCAGCCGGCGGGCGGGCATTCTCGATCTCGACCCGCACGGGATCGCGCATGAAACGGTAGGTCAAGGCCTGGATGGCGCCCGGCATCGTCGCCGAAAACAGCAGCGTCTGCCGGTCCACCGGCATGCGAGCCACGATGGACTCGATGTCGGGCAGAAAGCCCATGTCGAGCATGCGGTCGGCCTCATCCAGCACCAGGATCTCCAGGCCGTCGAAGCGCACGTTGCCGCGGTCGAGGTGGTCCATCAGCCGGCCCGGGGTGGCGATGACGATGTCGACGCCCTGGCGCAGCTGCTGCGTCTGGCGGCCGAGGGGCGCGCCGCCATAAACCACGGCGACCCGCAGGCCGGCAAACTCGGTCAACTGGCGGGCGTCCTCGGCGATTTGCAGGGCCAGTTCGCGCGTCGGCGCCAGCACGACCATGCGCGCTTCGACACGGCCGCTTCGCGGCCGGCCCGGCGTGTGGCCGGAGTGGTCGAGCAGTCTCTGGGCCGAAGGCAGAATGAAGGCGGCGGTCTTGCCGGTACCGGTTTGGGCGATGCCGAGGACGTCTTTCCCCTCCAGTGCCGAGGGGATCGCCTGGGTCTGGATCGGCGTCGGGGCCTCGAAACCCTGGCGACGCACAGCGCGCAGCAGGGGCTCGCTCAAGTTGAAGTGCTCAAAACGCATAGGTGTTACGGATTCCATCCTTTTCTCTGGATCTGGCTCCCAACGAAACACCGCTCCGGACTCGGAGCGGTGCGTTAGGCCGATCCTGTTCACTGCGCAGGAGTGTACCACAGGAGATGGGTCTCGGGAAGGGCTCCGTTACCGCCCCTGCCATGGCCGGGCTTCGCGGGCTGGGTTGCCGCGCACATAGCTGGCAACTGGGAACTGGAAGCCGACAGCTCCATTACTCTCCCTCTAGATCGGCCAGCCCGTACCGCAGGGCCAGGACCGCGGCTTGCGTGCGATCCGGGACGTCCAGCTTGCTCATGACCACGCTGACGTAGTTCCGCACCGTGCCTTCCGAGAGGTGCAGCCGGGTGGCGATCTCCCCGTTGCTCAGTCCGCGCGCCAGGAGCCCCAACACATCCTTCTCCCGCGGGCTCAGTCGCGCGGCATAGCCCGGGTCCGGCTGCGGCTGGGCTCGCGCCGCCTGGGCCAGCAGCGTGCCTGCCACGGCCGGATCGACGAACGACTCGCCCGCCGCCGTGCCCCGGATCGCCTCGAGCAACGCCGC
>MGNZ01000123.1:4974-6147 GCA_001795235.1 Chloroflexi bacterium RBG_16_64_32
GAGGTCCATCAATACGACCTCCGGCCGGGTCTTCGGGATCATTTCCACCGCCTGCCGCCCGTCGAACGCCAGTCCGACGACGTCGATGTCTTCCGCCGTGCGCAGGATGGCCTGAAGCCCCTGGCACACCATATCCTGATCATCGCAGATCAGCACCCGGATCATCGCTGTTCGCCCACCGTCACTTGGACCGTCGTGCCGGCTCCCGGCCGGCTGTCCAGGCTGAAGGTCCCGCCGAGAAGGCGGGCCCGCTCGCGCATTCCCTGCAAGCCGAAGTGGTCGCCCGTCTCGCCGGCCTGCTGATCGAACCCGCGTCCGTCGTCGAAGATGGACAGGTTGAGGCTCTCGCCGCGCCGTTCGAGTCGTACCGACACACGGCGTGCGCCGGCGTGTTGCCCGACGTTGGCCAGAGCTTCCTCGGCGATTCGGTAGAGTCCCTGTTCCACCTCGGGCGGAAGGTCGATCCGCTCGGGGACGACCAGGTCGAGCTCCAGACGCGCCCGCTCGGCGGCCGACTCGGACAGATGGCGCAGGGCGAGGGCCAACCCGAGTCCCTCGAGCGGGCTGGCCCGCAGTTCGCGAATCGCCCGGCGAGCCTCGACCAGGCCCTGACGAGTCATCTCGAGCGATCGGTCGAGCATCGCGCGGGCCTCGCCCGGACTCGAGTCCCACACCGCCCGCAATCCCTCCAGTTGGACCGCCAACGCGCTCAGCGAGTGGGCTAGCGTGTCGTGCAACTCGCGCGCCAGACGATTGCGCTCCCGGCTGGTGGCCAGTTCGTCGAGGGTGGCGGCGTAGCTGCTTAGCTCGCGGTTGGCCGTGGCGAGCGCCTGGCGCTGCAGGCGCTGAGCCGCCGCCAGCCGGTTGACCAGATACCCGATCAGTCCGAACAGGGCGATCCGCCCGACGGACATCGTCGCCACCAGGAAGCCGGCGCGGGCGTCGAGAGACACGGTGGCCTGCATGGCGGCGACTTCGAAGCCTGTCGTCAGAGCACTGAACGCCAGGGCGCCGAAGAAGCCATACTGCCATGCGCTGAGGAGGAGCGGGACGGAGAGCTGGAAGACAAGACGCCCGGCGCGCCGCACGGCCGAGGCGCCGTTCGGGTCATTGGCCGCCTCCGACCAGACGGCGGCCGTGCTGATCAGAATCAGGGCGACCGAAACGGCACCC
>MGNZ01000124.1 GCA_001795235.1 Chloroflexi bacterium RBG_16_64_32
CGATGACGGAACAAGGCCTGACCGAGATGCCTTACCACATCGACTTCGAGGGCTCCAAGGTCATCATCAACTTCTAACCAGACTGGGGGAAAGTTTGCATGGCGAGCGGGACCTTTATCGACGACTACTTCCAGGCCATGGAGGAGGTCACCCGCACCCTCTCGCGGGACGACATTGTTAGGGCCATCGACCTTCTGTACGAGGCCTGGGAGAAGGACGGCACCATCTACACGATGGGCAACGGTGGTTCAGCGTCAACCGCCACTCATTTCGCCAGCGACCTGGCGAAGTACGCCTCCGTGCCAGGGAAGAAGCGGCTCCGCGCTGTCAGTCTCGTAGACAATATCCCCCTGGTAAGCGCGCTCACCAATGACCAGGGGTTCGAGAGCATTTTTGTGGAGCAGCTTCGTCCCGCTCTCAAAGCGGAGGACGTGTTGATTGGGATTTCCGTGCATGGGGGGTCGGGGGCGAGCGACGTGGGCCCCTGGTCCCAAAACCTCGTGCAGGCGATCGCGCTGGCCAAGGAACGGGGCGCAAGCACCATCGGCATGAGCGGATTCGGCGGTGGCGCTCTGCGTGAGACGGCCGACGCCTGCATGGTCGTCCCCTGCGACACAGAGCCTTTGGGTACCCTGCTGGTGGAATCGTATCACGTGACGCTGCACCACCTGATCTGCGGCGCCCTCAAGCAGCGAATCGCCGAGAGCTGAGTTGAACCGAGCCGTTTTTCTGGATCGTGACGGGGTGATCAACGCCGCCCCCTACAACACAGAAGAGGAAAAGTATGACTCCCCGTACACCCTTGCCGGCTTCCGCCTCCTTCCCGGCGCCAAGGTGGCGATCCGCCTCCTCAACGAGAAGAACTGGCTGACCGTAGTAGTGTCTAACCAGCCGGGGGTTGCCAAGGCGAAATGCTCAGCACCCTTCCTAGAAGAGCTGAACGAGCGCATGCGGGCAGGATTGGCAGCGTCTGGAGCTCATCTAGACGCTATCTATTACTGCATGCATCACCCCGAAGCGGTGGTCCCCGAGTTCCGACAAGTGTGCCAGTGTCGCAAGCCACGGCCGGGGCTCCTTCTGGCGGCCGCCGACGATCTCCAGATCGACTTGACTTCATCATATATAATTGGCGATAGTTTGAAAGATGTCGATGCCGGTTTGGCAGCAGGGTGCACACCGATATTGATTCGGCCCCGGTCGCGCAAGGGGGACAGGTCAACAGTGAACGCTACTCGTACGGCAACGAGCCTGCTGGCCGCCGCCAAACAGCTTCTTACCAAGGAAGGGGAGCTTTAGAATGCAGATCTTCCTGGACACCGCTGACTTGGACGAGATCCGTAAGTGGCAAGCATACAGCATCCTTGATGGGGTGACCACCAACCCCAGCATTATGCTGAATGACGGTGGCTACGACATGGAGGTGCGGGCCAAAGAGATCTGTAAACTGGTCCACCCTTGCCCCGTGAGTGTGGAGGTCACCACCAACGATCACGCCGAGATGCTGTCGCAGGGCAGGTTGTTTGCCACATGGGCCGATAACGTCGTTGTGAAGATTCCCGTCATCAATGAAAGCGGCGAGCCGAGCCTCGACGTGGTGAGCGCCCTGGCCGCGGACGGGATAAAGGTCAATATGACCGCCTGCCTCTCATTCGGGCAGGTTGTGCTGGGGGCGAAGGCCGGCGCGACGTACATCAGCATCTTCGGGGGCCGCGTCGCCGACGAGGGCCAGAACGCCGCCGACGTAATTCGTAACGCCGTCGACTGGCTCGACCGCTGGAACTACCCCAGCAGGATCATCGTCGGCAGCATCAGGACGGCGATGGACATCCAGGAGGCGGTGCTGGCCGGAGCCCACATCATCACATCACCACCCAAGTTCCTGAAGAAGTTCATCGACCACCACTACAGCCGGGAGACGGTGCGCGTCTTCAACGCGGACGCCCGGAAGGCTCTGGCCATCATGGCTGAGGCCACCAAGAAAGAGCTGGCGGGCGTCAGGGTCAGACATCTCTAGATCCTTTGCCGGTCAGCCTCTTCTTCCGCAGTAGGCAAGTAATCTGGCCCGGCGGCCGTTCGTCTGTTGTCAGACAGCGCTCAGGAGTCTTGCCCTGCCATGAGCGCATGGGGAGCGAGGTTTGAGGTGCGGCTGCACGGCTACAGCAGCCGGCGGTGACGTAGCCTATGACTCCGGTGGCGTGACGCGACGGAGGGTATAGACATCAGAACTCATGACCTCGGGAATCCGCCCCGGCAGACTCCGCCAGTCATCCCACACAGCGCTGAGAAATTTGCCGCTGAGGCCGTCGCTTTGGCTGGAAGCGAGGAAGACGGCCAGCTCAGCGGCGCGCTCGGGGGGAACGCCGCCCTCCCGCTTCTGGCGCAGAGATCGCTCCATGTGCGCCTTGCCGGCAGCCTCGCCTGCTTCCATCACCTGGTCTAACAGCCTGGTGTTGACGCCGCCGGGAGCGATGACGTTCATGTCGATGCCATACTCCTTGGTCTCCTCTGCCAGGGTTTCCGTGAGCCTTACCACCGCCGCTTTGGAGACAGCGTAAGCGCTGAAGCGGGGAAACGCAGAAGCAGCGCCGCCGCCGGCGAGATTAATAATCTTCCCGCCTGTGCCCTGCTGGATCATGGCTTGCACTGCCAACCGCGTACAGAGATATGTGCCCCGCAGGTTGATTTCCACGGTCTCCCACCATTCGCCGATGTCTACATCGGTGCTGAGGCCAATGGGGCCATAGATCCCCGCGCAGTTCACCAGAATGTCTATAGCGCCAAACTCTTCCAACGTAAAGTCAATCAGTGACCGCACGGCTTCTTCGGCAGCAACGTCCGTGGGGAACGGCCTGACGTGGGGACCGATGGCCGCCAGCTCCTCTACCGTTGCCGCCAGGGCTTGTTCGCTTCGGGCGGCCAGCACACAGTGGCTTCCTTCATCAAGAAAGGCCTTGGCTATCGCCCTCCCGATACCCATACTGCCGCCGGTGATGACACTCACCTTACCCGCCAGGAGCTTTTCCGGATTACTCATCTGCCCATGCCACAGTAAAGGAAGCCCATCTTCGTGATCTGGTCCGGGTCAAGGATGTTGTTAGCGTCGAGCAGCACCGACCGGCGCATCGATTGGCGGATGGTATCGAAGTCCAGAGCCCTGAACTCCGGCCAGTCAGTGAGGATAAGGAGGGCATCGCTTCCGGCAGTCGCCTCGTAGGCGTCACGGGCGGACTCGAACGGCAGATCAGAGGGGAGCTCTTCCACGACAACCTTGGGATCAAATGCCTTGACCTTGGCGCCTTCCGATAACAGCGCCGCCACGATCTCCATGGCCACGGAGCGGCGAACCGCGCTGGTGCCGGCCTTGTAAGTGAGCCCCAGCACGCCAACGGTGAGCCCCTCGAGGGAGCCGTGCACCTGCCGCAGCTTTTCCAGCACCATGGCGTTCTGGCGGTCGTTCACCGCCAGCACACCCCGGAGCAGAGGCGCCTCGTAGTTGCTGCGACCCGCCAAGCGCATCAGTGCCTTCAGATCACGTGCCAGAGTGCCGCCGGCGAAGCCCAGTCCGGGGCGCAGCGCCGCCCGCGGGCCGATGCGCTGGTCAAGACGGAGGGCCTCGCCCACCTCGACGGCGTCGGCCCCGGCCCGCTCGCAGAGGTTTGCGATTTCGTTGATAAAACTGATGGACGTGGCCAGGAAGGCGTTGATCGCATGCTTGGTCATCTCGGCCGTCCGCAGGCTCACCCGAGGCTTGGGCGCCTCGACGGCGCTGAGAAGACGCTCCACCCGCTCGGCAGTGGCGGGGCTGTCGGCACCGATCACGAGCATGTCTGGGTGCTGAAACCGCTGGATGGCCTGCCCCAGGCGGAGGTTCTCCGGCACATATGCGATGCCGAAGGCGGCCTGAGGATTGGCGTTGCGGATAGCTGCCGCCAGCTCCTCGCAGGTGCCGACCGGCACCTGGCTGCTGACCACCAAGGTGGCGCCCTGCGCCATGTCGGGGGCCAGGCGCTCGCAGGTCGAATAGATCTCCCCGAGATCGACCTCGTCCTGCTCGTCGACGGGCGTATCGAACGTCAGGAGAAGATAGGCGGCGCCCTTGACCGCCGCCTTCAGGTCGCTCGTATATTGCAGGCGTCCGGCAGCGAGGTTCTCGGCCAGAAGCTCATCGAGGCCCGGCTCGAACAGGGGCGGCACGCCACGGTTCAGGTTCGCCACGCGGTCCTTGTCCGGGTCGAATGCGAGGATATTGTAGCCGAAGGCCGCTAGACAGGCGGAGGTCACAGCGCCGAGGTGCCAGGCGCCCAGCGTACATATCTTGGTGTCAGGCGGGAGCGCTGATGTGGGCTCAGCCAACCTTGAGCCCCGCCTCTTTGCCGAGAAGTCGCCTCGCAGCGATGCGCACAGCCTCGTCGGACGTGTGACTGGCCTGCCAGCCGAGTAGCTTCATCTTGCTCGCGTCGAGGAGGAGCTCTGGGACGTCGCCCGGAAACCCGCGCCGGCCGCCAGTGTACTTGAGGTCGACGTCGGCCAGGCCCATCTCCTCTATCACTATCGCCGCTACGTTGTGGATCCTGGTGGCTGTGGTCGTGCCCAGATTGAACACGTCGCACCATTCGTCGGTCTTGCGGTAGGCGCAGAATATGCCTTCGATGCAGTCCTCCACGAGGAAGAACGGCTTCTGGCCCTGGCCATCACCCCATATCTCGAGCTCGTGGGGGTTACGCTCTAGCTTGGCAATGAAGTCGCCGATAACGCCATGGGTCATTCTGGCGCCGACGACATTGGCGAAGCGGAACATCCAGGCCTGGATGCCAAAGAGGTGACAGTAGGCGCTAATCAACGCCTCACAGGCAAGCTTGGCGGCGCCGTACAGGGAGATTGGGCGCAGCGGCCCCGCGGTCTCCGAAGCCGGGAGGACAGGGGGATCGCCGTACAGAGCCGATGTGGAGGAGAAGATTAGCCTCTTGATGCCATGTGCGCGGATGGCTTCCAGCACGTTGTGGGTTGCCAGCGTGCAGTTATTGATGTCCAAGCCCACATCGAGCCGGCCCGCCGGGATATCGGTGTTCGCGCCCAGATGCCACACGAGGTCGTGGCCTGCCATCGCCTGAGTCAGGCTGTCCATGTCCAGCATGTCAGCCTCGATGAAACGCACGCCGTCCTTGTCAATATGGTGCTGGATCCAGTCCTTATGGCCGGAGGAGAGGTTATCGTAGACGGTAACCTTGTCTCCTTGAACCACCAGACGTTCTACCAGGTGGCTGCCGATGAAGCCGGCGCCTCCGGTTATGAAGTGCCTGACGGGTTCACTCTTAGATGACATTTCCTAGTCTGCTTTCTGGCTACGTTCCTTATCTTTCCCTCATTACGTACCTGAACCGCTCACCGTCTCTCCGCTCAGTCGGGCGCACGTCAGGACGGCTCGTTGACGGCGCTGGCCGTGGCGCTGCATCCTGCCGCTACCCTAATGACCTTCCCCGCTTTAGCCGACTCGTAGATGGCGCCGGCCAGAATCTGGGCCTCCAAGCCATCACACCCGCTGCCCAGGGGCTCGTGGCCGCTGCGGATAGCGGAGACGAACTCCTGCCACTCCTCCAGCCAACTCCGATCTTCGCCGCGGAACTCCGTGATCTCCTCGCGAAAGGGCTCGAGGAACGCGCGCTTTCCCAGCGTTACCCGTTCGGTGCCGTAGCTGCCCCCCAGTCCATCCACGGATATATAACCATCCCGACCGTAGACCTCAAACGAGAACAGGTTCCGCCACTGGGTCCAGCTGGCATGAAGGGATGCCACCTGTCCCCCCTCCGTGCTCAGCAGGGCAAAAACGTTATCCTCCAGGGGGGCGATCGGCCAGAAGCTCGTGCAGACCAGTCCGGAAGCGGTCACAAAATCACCCAGGAACCAGCGGAAGAGGTCAAGAATGTGCAGGCCCTGGTCCATTAGCTGTCCGCCGCCGCTGATTTCGGCCTGGCTGCGCCACTCGTTCTCGTATCCGGGCCGGCCCCCGATCCCATGACGGCAGCGAATGTTCATGAGATCGCCGATGCGCTCCTCCGTTACCCACGCATGGGCTTGGTGCAGGCCGGGGTGGTGGCGGTAGTTGAAACCACACTTTACGGTCAGACCGCTGCGGTGAGCGTCCGAAAGCACCACCTTGGCCGCCTCCAGGTTGTGCGTCAAGGGCTTTTCGCAGAGGACGTGCTTCCCTAGCTTCACAGCAGCGGTGATCATCTCAGTGTGGAGATGCGGCGGCGTGCAGATAAGGACTGCGGCCGCGTTGGGGTCCTCGACCACTTCCTGCCACCGCTCCGTAGCCCGGCATCCGAACTGCCCCGCCAACCGCTCTGCCGCCGACAGGTCGACGTCCGCCACAGCTACGAGTCGATCACCGTCGGCGTCGCTCAGCGCACGGGCGCGGCGCCAACCCTGGAGACCCGCGCCCACGAGGCCTACGCTAATCCCCTGCTTCACGCGCTCATCTGTCTTTCAGCGTGGGGGCTGCGGATGACCCGAATCGTTCACTTAGCAGGACCTTCATGGCTTTGAGACCCTGGTTCCAGCTGCCCAGCTTACTCTCTTCGCCGGACCTGCCACTGTAGGTCTGGGCGACCTCCCGCACCTTGAGCCCGGCTCTCAACACACGGGCGATCATGAGCGGTTCGTAGTTCCAGCCATCCTCAGCCCAAAGGTACGCTCGGTCCAGGATGCTCTTCCAGAAAGCGTTGTAGCCGGAACACAGATCGGTAAACCTGGTTCCGTAAAGGAGGTTGCAGGTATTCGCAATGACGAAGTTCCCCAGCAGCCGGTGAGGCGGCTTCTTCTTCCACCCTGTAGCGAATCTGGAGCCCTTCACGAAATCGTATCCCTGCAGGAGAGGCTCAATGAACCTCGGCATGTCCTCGGGATCGGTCTCGCCGTCGGCATCCAGAGTGACGATGATCTCCCCGGTTGCCTCCTCGACGCCG
>MGNZ01000125.1:0-4234 GCA_001795235.1 Chloroflexi bacterium RBG_16_64_32
GTACTGTGGACGGCGGCGGCAGCGTGTCGGTCGTGATTGACCGTTCGGGATCGTATCCATACGTCTGCACGTTCCACCCCGGCATGGAGGCCACCCTCACCGTCCGCTAGTGACCCCTTCGCTCTATTGACAGAGCCCTCGCAACGCCGTATCAGTGATGGCGGCGGGCAGAGAGCAAGTTCGGAAGGAGGCTCTGATGGCCGGCTCTAGCGTAACTGTTGGCAACGTTGAGATCGTGTCCCTCCTGGATACGGCCATGGAGTTCGACGCGGGGATGTTCTTCCCCAGGAATGACAGCGCGGACTTCGACCCCTACAAGAATCAGTATCCGGACGCCTATGGGAGCGACGGCAAGCTACGCACCTACGCCCACTGCTACGCGCTCCGCTCCGCGGGCAAGACGGTCTTGGTGGACACCGGCATCGGCCCCGGTCCGGTCGCCATGCTGGGTGGCATCAGCGGCCGACTTGTACAGGACATGCACACGAAGGGCGTGCAACCGGAGAGCATCGATGTTGTGGTGTTCACCCACCTGCACTCGGACCACGTGGGCTGGAACCTGACCCCTGGCAACGTGCCCACCTTCGGCAAGGCGCGATACTCCGTGCCGCAGGCGGACTGGGACTTCTTTACCGCTTCGGACGTCGCTCCTCAGAACCCCCACATCCACGCGTCCGTTCTGCCGCTCAAGGAGCTGGGGGTGCTCGACCTCTTCTCAGGCGAAAAGGCCATCACTGAGGAGCTGACAACGTATCCCACGCCCGGACATACGCCGGGCCACACCAGCATTCTGGTCTCCTCGGCCGGTGAGAAGGCGATCATTTGCGGTGACATAGCCCATCACCCGGCGCAGGCGGATCGCACCGAGTGGTGCTGCGGCTTCGACGGCGATCCTCCGCAGGCGGTGGCCAGCCGGCAGAAGGTCTTCGATCAGCTTGAGGCGGATGGCCTTCTGGCCGCGATCTCCCACTTCCCGGACCCGGGCTTCGGCAAGCTGGTGCGGCTGGAGGGGAAGCGGGTCTGGCAGGCTCTGTAGAGCCGGCCGGGCATACAAGGAGGCCCTCCGGGTTCAGATAGGGCCTTTGTAACTTTCGTCCAGAGGTTAGCTCGCCGCCGGGGCCTCCGCGAAGAAGTGCTGGACGCTGGTCCTGGCGGCGATCTTCCCGGCGATCTCCACCAGCGCTTGGGACACCGGCGACTCCGGATCGCTCTCCAATATGGGCACGCCGTTGTCGGCGCCTTCGCGCACGCGCACGTCCAGGGGGATCTCGCCCAGGAAGTCCAACGCCAGGTCCTCGGCCGCCACGCGGGCGCCGCCGTGTCCGAAGATGTCCGTTCGCTCGCCGCAGTGGGGGCAGGTGAAGTAGCTCATGTTCTCGATGACGCCGAACACCGGCACCTGCAGCTTCTCGAACATGGTGACGGCCTTCAGGGCGTCCTCCAGGGACACGCTCTGAGGGGTCGTGACGATCACGACGCCCGCGATGGGCGCCTCCTGGGCCAGGCTCAAGGATGCGTCGCTCGTGCCCGGCGGCAGATCGATCACAAGGTAGTCCAGCTCGCCGTCGCGGGCCCAGGGCAGGTCATGCAGGAGCTGGCGGACGCCGGTGCCGATCATCGGCCCGCGCCAGACAACCGCCAGCTCTTTCTTGAGCACGAAACCGATGGACGCTATCTTGACTCCGTAGCGCTCAACGATTGACAGCCCCGTATCGGCCTGGAAGCCCGCGTCCAGTCCGAACATCGTGGGTAGGTTCGGGCCGGTGAGGTCGGCATCCAGGAGGCCCACGCTGGCGCCGCACCGGCGAAGGGCCAGCGACAGGTTCGCGGCTATGGTGGACTTGCCCACGCCGCCCTTGTTGGAGGCCACAGCGATGATGTTGCGCACGCCCTCCACTGCCCGCCGCCCGCCCATCTTCGTCGACCTCACCTCGGCGTCCATGACCACGTCAGCTTGCCGAACGCCGGGCAGGGCCAGGAGCAACTCCTCCGCCTGCCGTTTCATCTGTTCGCGCACCGGGCACGCCGGCGTAGTGAGGACGATCCTTACGGCCACGGCGCCGTCGCGCACGCTGATGTCGTCGCTCTTGATGAACCCGAGACTGACGATGTCGCGGTGCAGGTCGGGGTCTTCAATCTGGCTGAGGGCGGCAAGGATCGCTTCCGTGGTGGGCTGGCCGTCATCGACCCTGTCATCCTCTGCCATCAAACGACTCCCCTAAATGGATGCTTTCTCATGCACGACGAAGCGGCAGCATTCGGCGCCCTTGCTCATGAACTGACTGCACCGCACGTCGCCGCCCAGCAGCTTCTCCAGCAGCGAAAGGTGCCAATCGCACAGGTCGCCGTGGGAGTCCACCACACGTCGGTACACGCAGTTGTAGTCGGCTATCTCAAAGCCGTCCTTCAAGGCTCGCCACTCGGCAAAGCCGCCTTCCTCATCGAGTATCTGGGCTACGGCGATGACCCGTTCCGGAAGCTTCTTACCGCTCAACTTGGCCTGGTACTGCACGGACAGTCGTTCCACCATCCTATCGAACAGGAGCTTCTTCTTCGCGGCGGGCGTAAGGCCCACCATCTCCTTGGCGTCCAGGCGCGCTACCTCCTCGAGGATTAGCTCCGCCAGGCGATCGTACCGCTTGGGGAATGTCTCCTCACCCAGATCCGTCAAACTGTAGACGAAATGGGGGCGTCCGGTGGGTCTGCGAACCTCCCGAGACGTCACTAGCCCGTCCCGCTCCAGGGTGGCCAGGTGCTGGCGGACTGTCATGCGGGCGAGCCCAAGGCTGGTGGCGAGCTCATCGACGGGGCTGCCACCGCTGCGCTTCAGGCGAGCTAGGATAAGGCTTTTGCTGGTCTGCATGCGTAACCTTTTTGCCTCTGAGGCCGTTAACTAGTATACACGAGTGCACTGAGCACGGTAAGGTGTTTTCAAACATTGGACGTGATAAACCTTGACAGCGATTTCGGATACCCATATAATCCGAAGTCCGAGATGTAACGTATGAATAGAGGGACACATCTATGAGAGTGACGCAATACTCCGGGAGGTGGATCGTGAGGAGCAAGACCGCAGTCAAGGAACGGAAGACGCATGCCGTGGCACCTGTGGAAGCGGGCGCGTGCCGGCACCACTGGATAATTGAAACGCCGCGCGGAGCGCTGAGTGACGGCCGCTGCAAGATCTGCGGCGAGGAGCGCCAGTTCCGTAACTCCACAAGCGACTACATTTGGGACGACGACTCCTCCTCCGGCTACGGCGCGTTGAGCAAGATGCGGCCCGTTGTCAAGGTAGCCGATGACGACAGCGAATTCGTGGCAGCGCCTAGACCCGGGCGGGGCGAAGCGGCGCTGGCCGTCTAGAGCTTAGAGCCGAAGTCTGTGGGGCCCTCTCTCGTAGGGGGCCTCATTGTTCTCTTGGCGGTCCGGGTCAGAGCCCGGTCCCTCCACTCCCTGTCCCTCCCGTAGCCCAACGCCTATAATCTAGCAGGCGTGAACCTGACAGTAGATCTCGCTCCCGGACGCAAAAACGGCCTCCCCCTGTCCAACCCCGTGATGACGGCCTCCGGTACCTTGGGCAACGGGCTGGAGTACCAGAAGGTCTTCGATATCGAGCGCCTGGGCGCCATTGTCAGCAAGGCTGTCACCCGCCGCCCGCGCCGCGGCAACGTCCAGCCTCGCATCGCCGAGACGGCGGCCGGCATGATTAACTCCATCGGCCTCCAAAACATCGGCCTGCGCGCTATCCTGCGCGACGTGGCGCCCGTGTGGGCATCCTGGCGCTTGCCGGTCATCGTCAATATCGCAGGCGAGAGCGTGGGCGATTACGCTGAGCTGGCGAGTCGCCTGGACGGCGCTCCGGGCGTGAGCGGCCTGGAGCTCAACATTAGCTGTCCCAATGTGGAGGACGGACTGGAGTTCGGGATAGACCCCAGGGCGGCCGCCGCAGTCACCGCCGCCGTGCGTCGCCGTACCACCCTGCCCGTAATCGTGAAGCTGACCCCCAATGCCGCCGATGTGGTCGGCGTGGCGCGGGCTGTGGCGGACGCCGGCGCCGACGCCCTCACCCTGATCAATACCTTCCCCGCCATGGCCATCGACATTGAGGCCCGTCGCCCGGCTCTTGGCTGGGGCAGCGGCGGCCTCTCCGGCCCCGCCCTCAAACCGATTGCCCTGAAGATCGTGTACGACGTCGCCGCCGCCGTCAGCGTTCCAATCGTCGGCTGCGGCGGCA
>MGNZ01000125.1:4287-5522 GCA_001795235.1 Chloroflexi bacterium RBG_16_64_32
GTACCGCCACCTTCCGCAACCCGTGCGCTCCCCTCGATGTGTTGGAGGGGCTGGAAGCGTTCATGCGGGAGCACGGCGTGGAGGACGTGCGCGAGCTCATAGGGGCGGCGCAGACGAGCGGGGGCTAGCTCCACGGTTGACCCCGCAGGAGAGGCGGGTCCGCCTCCGGCGGATGTCGAAGGGCGAGCGATCCTCAGGCAGGAAGCGAAGGCGGCCCTCCGTGCGCGCCTGACAAGCCGTCCGATCCCTGTCTCACATGTCCTGGAACATCACACGCCTTGATGGGGGCAGCGGGTGCGACTAAGATGGAGCCGTGCCCCCGTAGCTCAGTTGGATAGAGCGCCGGCCTCCGGAGCCGGGTGCGCAGGTTCGAGTCCTGCCGGGGGTACCACTCCGTATCTGGCTAAGGCCTCAAACCGCCCGCGCACTTGGGCGCGTGAAGGCCGCCTAGCCGAATTCCTGCAGCACATTTCCGCATCCCGTGTCGGACGGATCATAATTTTCCGGCCCGCGGGCCTCTTGACAAAACTCCGGGCCGCTGATAGGTTGGGCTGTCCGCCGGCGCGGGGTAGACGAAATCGGCGGGTGAGGTGGAGGTGGTGGAGCATGCTTTGCCAACGGGAACCCGTTGCTGGCCCTTACTTCAGCGGCGGTCGGTCAGCGACCAAGGCCAAGCGCCAGCTTACTGATGACGACTTGATGGCCCGTCTCTCCGGCCGCGACGGTGCAGCGCTGGAGGAGCTGTACGAACGCTATAAGGATCTTGTGCATTCTGCGGCGGGCCGAATCGTGAGGGACGCCCACACGGCAGAGGACGTGTCGCAAGAGGTGTTCATGCGCCTTTGGTGTCAGGCGGAGATGTACAGGCCGGAGAAGGGTAGCTTCGTCAGCTGGCTCGTCACAGTCACCCACAACCGGGCGTTGGACTGGGTACGAGAGCGGCGACGCCGATTCCGCTTCGAAACTGCGTCTCCGGAGGAGCGAGAGCTGGAGGTGCCCGCTGAGGACTCCCAGGACCCCGCTCTCTGGGTTGAACTGGCGGATCTACGGAGCAGGCTCAAGGGCGCGCTGGCGCAACTGCCTCGGGATCAACGCCGCGTCATCGAGCTGGCCTACTTCGGCGAACTTACTCAGCGCCAGGTGTCCTGCGCCACGCGGTCGCCGGTGGGCACGGTGAAGACGCGCACGCGGCTTGGATTGCTGCGGCTGCGGAAGCTCCTCTAGCGGAACGGTCT
>MGNZ01000126.1:127-10207 GCA_001795235.1 Chloroflexi bacterium RBG_16_64_32
CGCCCACGCCACAGTAACCGACCAGTGGCGGAAGCTGGGGCCTGGCGTCTCCCAAGCTTAAGCAGATGGCGCCCATACCCAACTGCGAACTCCTGGGCACCTGTCTGCCTGCGATCAACCCAGGCGCTATCAAAGAGGCGTCTCCCACGCCCGCACCGCCCACACCCGCACCTACAGCGCCGTCTACGCCCGCACCGACGCCGCCGTCCACGCCCGCGCCGACGACAGACACGGGCGGTTCAGCCAGCACAGGCAGCTCCGGCGGTTCAGCCGGCTCCGGTAGCGCGGCCGGCACCAGACAGCTGGGCAGCAGCAGCGCCCCCAGCGGTTCCGCCAGCTCAAGCGGCGCCGGCAACTCGAGCACCTCTTCACTGCCCAACGCCGGTACCGGCGATGCCAGCGCCTCAAACGGTGGTCAGGCCGGGATGGTCCTGGTTGCACTGATCATCGCTGGTCTGGTCATCGCCCTGGCCTTCGCCTTCATGGTCTGGAGGATGAGGCGGTTAGAGCGGTAGTCGCGGTTAGTTAGCCAAGTGCTGGAGGGGCCGCCGGTGGGCGGCCCCTCCAGCGTATCCGCCGAGCAAGAGATGGGAGTGGACCCATGGCTCTACCTGATCGACGTCAACCCTAGAGCCGAAGCCGTCGCCTGGGTCTACGAGACATCCCAGACGGAGGGTCTCCCCGCGCGGTATGGGTTTCGTGCCGTTCGTCGGCAATCGAGCGCTCGACCGGCACGTTGAGCCGGAGCGCTGATGGGGCGGGCAGCGGGGCGGCCGTCTAGGCGGCTGCCACCGCCGACACTCCCTGAAAAGAGATCCTGTCCACGATAGCCCGGCACTCGCTCTCCACTTGCTTCCCCTTGGTCACCAGTTGGCCGTGCCTATCGGTGTACTCGGGGTAGATGTAGAACTTGGCGCAGGTCGCCTGCCACTCCGGGAAGTACCGCAACCAGAACGAACCACTGTAGCTCAATGGATGGAAGTCGTCCACCGGATGGGTAGCATCGTCCGGTACGCGTCCGTAACCGGCCTCGGACCGCCAGTGCCTCCCAAGGCTGCCGCGATGGTAGGCCGACCAGGTCTCCGCGTTGCCATCCATCCTCCACCACCGCTCACCACCCATGACCACCTCGGTCGCTGCCATTTCGCCGATTGGCTTCACGCGGCGGCCGTCTGGAAACCAGTTCGGGCAGCCGGTTCCACCCAGCACCAGTCGCTGGTCGGCCTCCAGCACGTCCAGCGCCTCCTGCTGGACCGGTTGCCCCTCGTCATCGAAACCGAAGTGCGTTCGCCGGTCGCCATCAAAGACAACGTACGCCCCGATCCAGGCCTGATAGTAGTCCGAATCGGGGTTGACGAAATCGCTGTAAACGCGGCTCAGGTTGAACCCACCGAAGTGAGAGTAGGCGGCGGCCTCCACTGGGTAGCCCACGACCTCCGACAGAGTGGGGCTGAGGTCGACCTTTAGGGTGAGCCTCGTCCACGCTCCCCGATCGACGGGGATGTCGATGTTGAGGCCGTGGAGCTTGGCCGGATTGGGTAGCGCAGCGGCCAGGCGGCGCACGCCCGCGCTCCTCACCCAGCCGCGCCGGGGCCAGGCGGCTACGAAAGCCAGCACCGCTATCAGAACCAAAAGCATCCGTTTCATGATCTCCTCCGCTGCCTTCTGTCACTACTTCCGCGCCGGACGAAGCGCCCTAACGACTCTGGTCGGCAATCGAGCACGGTGAGCCTCGTCGACGAGCGCTCCCACCTGCCGACATTCTAATGGCCCGCGGTGAACCTTGCACCTGACCTCCTTTCTGTAGCCAAGGCTTCAGGGTTCCTTTCATCTACAGAAACGCCGGGTGCTTTTTGCTAACTCACCTCAACTGTATCCACACTGAAGAGTGTAGACCCCACTTTGCACCTCTGTTCACTAGCATCGACCGCTGATATACTTCTGCTGACCCTATGACCACAACCGCCGTCCAGTACGAGACAGTCATCGGCCTGGAGGTTCACGCTCAGCTGCTGACGCGCAGCAAGATGTTCTGCCCCTGCTCCTCCTCCTACGCCGATTCGACGCCGAACACCTACGTCTGCCCTGTCTGCCTGGGCATGCCCGGCGTCCTCCCCGTGATCAACAAGCGGGCGGTGGAGATGACCATCATGACCGGCCTGGCCCTCAACTGCGCGATGCCGCAGCAGGCCAAGTTCGACCGCAAGAACTACCCTTACCCCGACCTGATGAAGGGCTATCAGATATCCGAGTACGATGAGCCGCTGTGCGGCTCCGGCTGGCTGGAGATAGAAGTGGACGGCCACCGTAAAAGGATCGGCGTCACCCGTGTCCATTTGGAGGAGGACACGGCGAAGCTGCTTCACGTGAAAAACCCCGCGGGCGAGACGTATAGCCTGGTGGACGTTAACCGCTCCGGAGTGCCACTGATGGAGGTCGTCGGCGAGCCGGATATCCGCTCGCCGGAGGAGGCGCGGGCCTACCTTATGAAGCTGCGCCAGATCCTGCGATACCTGGATGTCTGCGCCGGCAACATGGAAGAGGGCAACTTCCGCTGTGACGCCAACATCTCCATCCGGCCCCTGGGCTCAACGGAGCTGATGGGCAAGGTTGAGGTCAAGAACATGAACAGCTTCCGCTCCGTCCACCGCGCCCTGGGCTACGAGGCGGAGCGACAACGGGAGGTCCTGGACAGCGGCGGTCGCATACCCCAGGAGACCCGCGGCTGGGTGGACGACCAGGGCATCACCGTATCGCAGCGGAGCAAGGAGTACGCCCACGACTACCGCTACTTCCCGGAGCCCGACCTGCCGCCCATCGTGGTTGACCACGAGTGGCTGGAGGAGATCCGCGCCCAAACGCCGGAGCTCCCCGACGCCAAGCGGGCCCGCCTCCAGACGGCGTACGGGCTGTCTGACTACGACGTGACCCTTCTGACGGAGTCTCGCGGACTGGCCCAGTTTTTTGAGGACACGGTCAAGGGGTGGAAGAGAATCGTTTCCGGCCCAGGAGTCCATAAGGAAATCTCAGGTGCAGAGAACCCCAAAATGGTAGCCAACTGGGTCCTGGGCGAATTTTCCGGGCTTCTCAACGCAATAGGTCTGGACCTTGGCGATCCAGATGCGGATCGTAGAGAAATGAAGCTCACCGCCGCCAACTTCGCCGAACTGCTCAACCTTCTGCGAAGGGGGGAGATAAGTGCTGCCACAGCCAAACAAGTCCTGAAGGAAACGTTTCAGACGGGGCGACGGCCCAAGGAGATCGTGGAGGAGGCGGGCCTCGTCCAGATCACGGCCAGCGACGAGATATCGTCCGCGGTGGAGCGGGTCATCGGGGAGAACGCCAAAGCGGCCGATGATTACCGAGGCGGAAAGGAAGAAGCGCTAAAGTTCCTTGTTGGACAGGTCATGCGGGAGACTCGGGGCCGCGCCAACCCTGGACTCGTTAACGAACTGTTGAGGGAAAAACTGAATGATGGCCCGTAAACATTTCCCGATGTCCAGCGTTAACACTATGGGAATATGAGACGACTTCTGGACGCCGACTTCCTAAAGTGGTTCTACCCTGGCATGCACATCAAGAGATGGCTTGCCCTCATGATCATCGGCGTGGCGTTCATGACCTTTGGCCTCGCCTACATCCTGCGCGAGGCCTACATCTCCGGCTTCACGTTTCCGGGCTTCGTATACTACCTGACGTTGCAGTTTATCCCCCGCTACATTAGAGGCGGCACGTTCATGTTCTCCGCCGGATTGCTGATAGTCTACGCCTTCTGGAAGCTCAACCACTCAATAGTCTCCGCGGTGAGGCCCATCCGCAACGGCAACGAGAGCATAGTCAACATGATCTACAATCAGCGGGCCCTGCGTCGGGGCCCCAAGATCGTGGCCATCGGCGGCGGCACCGGCCTGGCCACGTTACTGCGCGGGCTCAAGGAGTACACCACCAACCTGATCGCCATAGTCACCGTGGCGGACGATGGCGGCAGCTCGGGCCGCCTGCGCCGCGAGCTTGGCATCCTGCCTCCCGGCGACGTGCGCAACTGCATCGCCGCCCTGGCCGACGCGGAGCCCCTCATGACCAGCCTATTCCAGTACCGCTTCTCGGACGGTTCAGGGCTGGCCGGGCACTCCTTCGGCAACCTGTTCATAGTGGCCATGTCCGGCGTCGTAGGCAACTTCGAGGAGGCCATCCGCCAGACTAGCCGGGTACTTGCGGTGCGCGGCCAGATCATCCCTTCAACGCTGGCCAACGTCACCCTCGGCGCCAGGACGGAAGACGCCCTCACCATCCACGGCGAGTCCAGCATCAGCGAGACGAATGCCAAGGGGCGACTAAAAGAGGTCTTCCTCATGCCGGAGGACGCTCCGGCCCATCCGGAGGCGGTGCGCGCTATCCTGGACGCGGACATGATCGTCCTTGGGCCCGGAAGCCTGTACACTAGCGTACTGCCGAACCTGCTCGTTGAAGGTATTAGGCGCGCGTTCGTCGCCTCACCGGCCCTCAAGACGTACGTGTGCAACGTCGCCACCCAGCCGGGCGAGACGGACGGATTTGACGCTTCGCACCACGTCGCTGCTATTGAGGCGCATATCGGCAGACACCTGCTGAAGCGAGTGGTCGTTAACGACAACTTAAACGGATCGCTGCCCAACGCCGACTGCTCGCATCCCGTGGTGGTGGATTCACTCCCCGAAAATGGGATGCGATTGGTCACGAGCGATGTGGTAAGCGAGAAGAACCGATATCATCATGACTCCAAGAAGCTGGCCCAGACGTTGATGCGCATTTACTACGATCGCAACCAGCCTCCCCCGGCGGCAACGCAAGCTGAGAACAAGCTTGTCGGCGCGCTACAGGAGTAACACCGAGGATCTAGGAGGCGGAAGCGGCAGTGGATCTGACGGACTACCTTGCGATAAGCGAGATATTGATCTCCATAGCCCTCATCGCAATTATCCTGCTGCAAGTCAAGGGCGAGGGCGTGGGCGGGCTGCAAAGCGGCTCATTTGTGCGCACGCGCCGCGGCCTGGAAAAGACGCTGTACCAGCTAACCATCGTCCTTGTAATCATCTTCCTGTCCGTCTCCGCCATCAGCGTAGTGGCGGCGTAACCGGCCCGCCAAGCCCAGCCCATGACCCATCGACGCGTCCCCCGCCCGCAGTGGCCGCTGCTTGTCGCCCTATTTCTGGGCGTCATCGCCATAGCGGTCCTCTGGCTGATCGTCGCCAATCCCTTGGACTCGTCCGGCGGGAAAGACAGCGAACAGCGCTACGTCGAGGCGATAGTCGGTTCGCCCGCCCGCGTTAACCCGCTGTTCGCAACCCTGAACGACACGGATCGCGACCTGGCCGCGCTGGTGTTCTCCGGGCTCACCCGCCTCGGACCTGACGGCCAGGTCCTTCCCGACCTTGCCGAGTCCTGGGAGATCAGCGACGACGGCTTGACCTATACCTTCCACATCCGCCGGGACGTGGACTGGCATACCGGCGCCCCTTTCACAGCCGAGGACGCCGTCTTTACTTATGGGCTCCTAGCCGACCCCGAACTGCCCAGCGACCCGACCCTGGGACAACTCTGGCGCCAGGTCTCCTGCGAGGCCGGAGATGAGTTCACCCTCCTGTGCAAACTGACTGATCCGTTTGCGCCCTTCCTCTCATACACTACGATCAGCCTGCTACCCAAGCACGTCCTCGATGGCACCACTGCGGCCACAATCGCCGAAAGCCCCTTCAACCAAGCCCCCGTAGGGACGGGACCCTTCCGGCTGGCCCAACTGGATCAGACCAAGGCGATCCTTCGGGCCAATCCCACCTACTACGGCGAGCCTCCGGCGATAGACGAGATCGAGTTCCGCTTCTACCCCGACCCATCCACCGCCGCGGCCGCCCTCAGCCGGGGAGATGTGCAAGGGCTCTTGCTGGGCCCCAGCGCCAGCCAAGAAGACTTCGACCTCCTCACCGGCACCGATGGTCTCCGGGCCTACACCGCCAACCGAACGACATATACGGTTCTGTTCCTGAACAACAGCCAGCCTCCCTTTGACAATCGGGTCCTCCGTCAGGCCGTGGCCCTGAGCATCAACATGGACGATGTCATCAGAGACCTGCTGGGCGGCCGCGCCGTCCGCGCCGATTCCCCCATGATACCGGGCACCTGGGCGTATAACCCCCAGTTAGAGCCCCAGACCCATGACCCAGACACGGCCAGCAAGCTCTTGAACAGTGCCGGCTGGGAAAAGACCGAAACCGGCATCCGCCAGAAGGAAGGACAGGAGCTGCGGGTAGACCTGAAGACCGACAAGGACCCCTTGCGCAGAGACCTGGCTGAGGAGATCGCCAGCCAGCTTGAGGAGGTGGGCATCCGGGTGACGGTCACTTCCGAGGGCTCAGACCTGGTGAGGGAGTCCCTGATCCTCCACCAGTACCAGGCAGCGATCTTTGGCTTGGACCCCGGCCCCGATCCTGACCCTTATCCCGTCTGGCACAGCTCTCAGGTCGAGGAGCCCGCCGCTGGGAACCTCGCCGGCTACCAGAGCGTAGACGCGGACAGGGTGATCGAGGAGGCCCGCCAATCGACCGACCTGGACAAGCGCCAGGCGCTGTATTACACGTTCCAGCAGAAGTTCCTTGAGGACGTTCCCAGCGTCCTCCTCTACTACCCCGTCCTCACGTATTTTGTGGCCGAGGAGGTCCAGAACCTGGAGCTGGGCACGTTGTTCCAGCCCGCCTCTCGCTTTGCCAACGTCACTGAATGGACGATTGGCGAAAGCTCCCAACTGCTCGAAGAATAGCGCGTTGCCGTGCCACCACCGGCCATCATCACCCTAACGACCGACTTTGGCCTCGTTGACGCCTACGTTGCCTCCATGAAGGGTGTCATCCTATCGCTGAACCCGAACGTCCTGCTGGCGGACGTGAGCCACTCAATCATGCCGCGGCGGATCGAGCAAGCGGCCTTCCTGTTGGAGTCAGCCTGCCGCTACTATCCGGCCGATGCGATCCATATTGCAGTAGTAGACCCGGGGGTGGGCACAGAGCGGACCGCCATTGCCCTCCAGGCGCCCGGCGGTACGTTCGTCGGGCCTGACAACGGCGTCCTTTCCGCGGCGCTGCCCGGCGCGGTCCGGAGCAGGGCAGCCGAAGGCGGCGATCGCGTCCGGTTGCCGGAGGATGTCTCCGGCGTGGCCCTGACAAGCGGGCGGTACCACCACCAACCCGTTAGCGGCACGTTTCACGGTCGCGATATATTCGCGCCGGCGGCGGCCCACCTCTCACTGCATGTACCGCTAACGGAGCTCGGCGAGGCGATCGACGAGATGTTCGTCCTCCCACCATTCCGGGCGCCCCGACAACCCGACGGCTCTTTTTGGGGACGGGTCATCCATATCGACGCCTTCGGCAATCTCATCACCGACATCCACGGCGATGACACGGCTTCGCGGCGAGTCACGGTGGAGATAGCCGATCAGCAGATTGAGGGAGTTGACCACACCTACTCCGGCGAGCG
The DNA here is from genome assembly GCA_001795235.1 of Chloroflexi bacterium RBG_16_64_32. Classification (GTDB taxonomy): domain Bacteria; phylum Chloroflexota; class Dehalococcoidia; order SM23-28-2; family RBG-16-64-32; genus RBG-16-64-32. The sequence continues at coordinate 7,637 of MGNZ01000126.1, forward strand.
GCGCCTGACCGCGCTGGTGTCTAGCTATGGCTTCCTGGAGATCGCCCTGCCGGGCGGGAGCGCCGCCCACGAGTTGTGCGTCGAAATCGGCGAGCCGGTTAAGGTGAGCGGCGCCTAGGGGGCGATCACGACCGGCACCTGAACCACCTGCTTGGGGATGCCTTCCGCAGTCGTCTCCAAAAACACCCAGATGCAGAACGGCGTGGGAGAGCGCAAGTCTGACACCAGCAAGTCCACCCCGAACGGAGAGGTGAAATCCGTCACCTTGAGCCCTGACGGAGCGACTCGCCCTGCTCGCGGCTGCGGCGGCACGTCCAGAGGCGGAAGCGGATCCCCGTTGGCCTGCACCAGCGCCACGGCGACGCCGCTGTTCTCGAAACCGATGTCCGAGCCCCAGCCCCGCACGTGAACCGGGTTCTTCACTCGCTCTCCAGATGCCGGCTCCTGAACCTGTAGGACGCTGGCGGGAGCCGGGTCCGGATTAACGCCGCACACCTGCGCACTCACCGTCGGCGAGGGGCTGGGAGCCGGCGTGGGGCTGGGAGTCGGCGTGGGCATGACCGTGGCAGTGGGGGTGGTCAGCTTGATAACGATGGTCGCTTCCGTGCCTCCGCTGCCGTCGCAGGCAACTCCTACAGACACCGCCATGGCCGCCAGCAGGGCGGCCAGAGCCCACCAGAAACGCACACACGTTTTTCGCATGAACACCGACAGTTATAACGCTACGATCGGTATCGCGTTACGGAAGCGGGGCGTGCTAGAATCGGCGGGCGCACCGTGATGGCAATCGTATTTCTCGGTACACCCGCCTTCGCCGTTCCTTCCCTGCGTCGCCTGGTCGACGAGGGACAAGAGATAGCGGCGGTGTTCACGCAGCCGGACCGTCCCACCGGACGCGGCCGCCGGCCCAGCCCCCCAGCCGTCAAGGAGGCCGCCCGCGAGTTGGGCCTGCCCGTGCGCCAGCCGGAGGGCATGAGCGACCCGTCGGTGCTGGCCGAGCTTGCCTCCCTGAGTCCCGAAGCCGGAGTGGGCGTCGCCTACGGCCAGATCCTTCGTCGGGAGGTGCTGGAGATTCCGCCCAAAGGCGTGCTCAACGTCCATCCCGCCCTCCTGCCCCGTCACCGCGGCGCCTCTCCCATCCCGGCAGCCATTCTGGCCGGCGACCTGGAAACCGGGGTCACCATCATCTTGATGGACCCTGGCATGGATACCGGGCCCATTCTCGCTCAACGGTCGCTTCCGATTGACGACTCGGACACCGCCGGCGCGTTGACGGAGAAGCTTGCGGATGTCGCGGCCGACCTTGTGGCAGAGACGCTGCCCCGCTGGCTGCGCGGCGAGATCGACCCGCAGCCGCAGGACCACGAGCTCGCCACGAAAGCGCCACTCCTGAAGAAAGAGCACGGCGCTATCGACTGGGCCCTGCCCGCAGTTGACATCTGGCGGAGGGTACGGGCGTACAACCCCTGGCCGGGCGCCTACACGACGATGGACGGCGGGCTGCTGCGCGTCTGGCAGGCCTGGCCGCTGCCGGGCAGCGGAGCGATGGCGGGGACGGTCATCACCTTGAACGATGAGCAGCGGGCAGGACTCCCGCCCGGAGCGGATGAGGGGGCGTTCGGCGTTCAGGCAGGGGACGGAGTGCTGGCGGTGCTGACCGCCCAGCGGGAGGGGCGGCGCGTGCTGCCGGCGGGCGAGTTCCTGCGCGGGATGCGGGACTTCATCGGTCGCAGGCTGGGTTCGTAACGAAAAATGGGGAGAGCGTTCGCTCCCCCCAGTGGGTCCGCGTTTTGAGCGCTTAGCCCTGGCCCGCCTCGTCGGCTTCGGCGCCAGGCTTCCCGGCCTCTTCGCCCTTCTCGGCCGCCTCGCCCTCCACAGCCTCCTTGACGACCTCTTCCTCCACCTTCTCCACGTGCGGCGGGGCCACCTTCGCCACCACCTGTTCGATGTCCGTGAGCACGGTCACCTGGCCGGGCACGTTGAGCTCCGCCACGCTGACCGTCGCGTCGATCTCCTCCAGGCCGGACACGTCCACCTCGATCACGGAGGGAATCTCCGTGGGAAGCCCTTCCACCGTTATCCGATCCAGGCTAAGGAGGACGGTGCCTCCGTAGGTCTGTTCGGCGGGAGCGGTGCCCACCAGCGATAGCGGCACCTCCATCTGCACCTTCTCCTTGAGCGATATCTGGTAGAAGTCCACGTGCAGGATGGCATCGGTAATAGGATTGCGCTGGACCTGACGCAGGAACGTAGGGCGGAGCTCATCCCCATCCAGGCGCAGGTAGATGATCTCGTTGCGTCCGGCTGTGCGCAGGACATGGACCAGATCGTTGCGCGTAACCTGGATGGCTACCGACTCCAGTCCGCGGCCATACACGTTCGCGGGGATCAGGCCCTCACGGCGGAGCCGCCTGACCTTCTTGCCCAACACGTCACGGGGCGTAACCTGCAGTTCGGCTTGAGCCTGCTGTACCATCTTACTCTTCCTTGACCACGCTCCAGATTAGCCCAATGCGCCCTCTCGGTCAACGCGAGACCGCCCTTGACGTAGTCGCGTACGCTGTGCTGTCA
>MGNZ01000127.1:0-9815 GCA_001795235.1 Chloroflexi bacterium RBG_16_64_32
ACCGCTGTAGGAGCGCTGCTGCCTAAGCACCGGCCCTTCCTCCGCCGCCGCCACAACCTTGTGCTGGTCGCTGCGGAACGAATCCAGTCGCTGCTCCATGGCACTGCGGCGGGACGCCCGTATCCCGACGACCAAAGAAAAGACAGCCAGCAGAACGGTGAGAGCGATGACAACAAGCAGAGGATCCACGGCCTAGCCTCCCGTCTTCACCAGAAACACGCTATCCGGCAGCTGAATGCCCGCAAGAGTAAACTTCTCAGCGAAGCTGGGCCGGAGGCCGGTGGCCGTCATGTGCCCCAGAATCCGTCCCTCCGCGTCCACGCCTATCTGCTTGAACACGAACAGGTCCTGCATGGTGACGATCTGGCCCTCCATACCCGTGATTTCTGTGACGTGCGTCACCCGCCTCACGCCGTCAGTGAAGCGCGCCAGCTGCACAATGAGATGCAGCGCGGACGCCACCTGTTCGCGAATCGCATGGCTGGGCAGGTCCAGGTTGGCCATCATCACCATGTTCTCCACACGAGCCAGACCATCCCTCGGCGAGTTGGCATGGACCGTGGAGAGTGAGCCTTCGTGACCCGTGTTCATGGCGTTCAGCATGTCGAACGCCTCGGGGCCGCGCACCTCACCGATGATGATTCGGTCGGGCCGCATGCGCAGGGAGTTTCGCAGGAGATCGCGCTGCGTGATCTCCCCCTTGCCGTCGATGTTGGGGGGGCGCGCCTCCAGGCTCACCACATGCGGCTGCTGCAGCCTCAGCTCGGTCGGGTCCTCAATGGTGATGATCCGCTCGCTCTCCGGGATATACGCCGAAAGCGCGTTCAGGAACGTAGTCTTGCCGGTGCCGGTTCCGCCGGAGATGAGGGTGTTCAGGCGCAGCTTGACGCACGCCTTCAGGAACTGGGCCATCTCTGCCTCGATAGTGCTGGCAGCCACGAGGTCCTCAATCGTCATCTTGTCAGAGCGGAACTTCCGGATAGTGATCGTCGGGCTCTTGGGCGATACAGGCGGGATGATGACGTTCACACGCGAGCCGTCAGGAAGACGGGCGTCCACCATCGGCGACGACTCGTCGACGCGGCGACCCAGGGGAGCGACGATCCGTTCGATGATCCGCTGGACATGATCCGCGTCGCGGAACTGGATATCGCTCAGGTAGATGATGCCTTCTCGCTCAAAGTACACCTCACCGGGTGCGTTCACCATCACCTCAGACACCGAGGGATCGCGGATCATGGCATCGATGGGTCCGAGGCCAACGACCTCATCCACCACCCGCCCCACGATCTGATCGCGTGTGATGCCGCCTGCATTGGGCACTTCGCGGCGCAGCAGCGTCTCCGCCGCCTGCTCCACCAGCCGCCGCCTCTCGTCTGGGGGCATGGAGCTGATCTGGTCAGCGTCCAGCTCCTCAATCAGCATCTGGTGCATCCTGAAGACCAGCCCCTCCATATCCTCGTTGAAGCGGCCTGGTATTGCCCTGGAGGGGGCGGTTTCAGGTCTTGTTTTGGAACTCTGGAAAGGGCCGCTGCCCGACACCGAACTTGGCATCTCTCTACTCCACCTTCACTTCTTCCTTCTCGGCAGCAGTAGCCCCAAAGAGGCGACCGAGAAGACCCTTCGTTTCCTGCCTCTCCGTTTGAGGTTGCTGTTGATCCTGGCGGACCCCGCTCAGGGCGTAAGCCAGCTCCACCAAGCTCTCCGCGGCCTTAGAGGAAGGCTTCGTCACTACTACCGGCATGCCAAGCTGAGTGGACGTGCTAATGTTCCGATCGTAGGGGATATTCCAGAACACTTCCCTCCCCAGCATACGTTTGACCTCCTGAGGCTGAACGTTGCTCGCCTCATTCGTGGCGTTGATCACCAGCTTCACCTTCTCCTGCGGATAGTTCCAGGATCGGAGCATATCGATCGCTAGGAGAGTGTCCTTGAGGCTGGCCATGTCCACAGTGGCCACCAGCAGCACCATGGTGGCCAGCTCCAGCGATCTCGCCACGATGTCGTTGAACGTACCCGGCGTGTCCAAGATCACGTAATCGTACGACTGCGCCAGCAGCATGACCACCCGCTCAATGTGGCCGGCGTGTACGTTCCGCCAGTCGGTAGGCCGGACCGGCGCAGGTAGGATCGTCACTCCGGTGTTGTGCGTGTAGAGACAGTCCTGAAGAATCTCCCGGTTGATCTCATCCTCCGACGCAGCCAGGTCAGCTATGCTGCGCTCCACCGGAATGTCCATGAGGATCGCTACGTCGCCGAACCGGGTGTCCAGGTCAACAAGCACGACCGATTGGTTTGTCTTCTGAACGAGCGCCGTCGCCAGATTTGTTGAGATGGTGGTCTTGCCGATGCCACCCTTAGCGCCGAAAACTGTCAGCACCGTGCCGCAGGCCACCGGCTCGTCCACATCCCCCGAGATGCGCGCGCGGCGCCGCTCCTCCTGGGCCAGCACGCCGTGAATGGAGTTGATCAGATCCTCTTCCTGCACCGGCGTCACAAGGTAGTCGCTTACGCCAGCAAGCATCCCCTTCCGCATACTCGCGGCATCCTTGATGGACGAATAGGCGACGAGCGGCGACTGCGGAAGGAGGTCCGCAACCGCTTCCACCGTCTGCAACGCCCTGATCACGGGCTCCTCAATAGCGATCACTATGACGTCTGGCTCCGTATCTTTGGCAAGAGACACAGCTTCGATCCCGTAGCCAGCCTCGCCAAGGACAGCGAAACCTGAAAGCGCCAGCATCTTCTGGACCTCAGACCGTGCGACCTGGTCCTGGTCTATGACGATGACTCGAGGGTTGCGCGACATTCTGTTATGCTCCCCTAATCCCTTTCCCCAGAGACTCCGGTCTGCTATTGCAGGTTAGGCAGGCCAAGGATGGCGGCACAGGTGGGCGGCGCCCCGTCTTCGGCCCATATGCTCCGCGTTTCCATGCGACTGGAATCGCCCAAGGCGCGCAGGGACAGAGCCAGGCGCCCGCCGAAGCTCGACCCGCAGGTCTCCGCAACGGTGAGAACCTCCCCGTGCGCAGGCGGCACCGCCAGCGTCACGGTGGTGGCCTCCGGATTGGCATCGCCTCCATCGCCGACCACAGGCGCCCCGTCCTCGCTTTCGCTCACCTCTACGCGCGTGACGTCCTGATCGATGCTCAACACCTGAACGTTCTGCAGGATTGTCTGCGCGATCTGGTCCTGGTTGCGGGCGCCGGCCGAGCCTTCCACACTATCATTCTGGCTTTCCAGCTTGATGGTCAGGATCACGTCCACGAAGTCGCCGGGCCTGATGAGGCCGCTGGCGCCTATGGCGTTGCTCACCTGGACGGAGACGGCCCGCATGCCGTCCGGGATCACGTAGGCCAGCGGTGGGTCCTCCCCGTTGGCGATGGCCGCGCCGGTTGCAGTGACCTTCGCCGGGATCACCTGCTCGCTGGCCACCAGGGGAACCCGCGTCACCTGGCCCACCACATCTGCTGTCTCACCGTACGCGCCGGCCAGCACCGCATCCACCGCGATATCTTTTCGGGTCACCATCTCCTCGGTGAGACGGGTTCCGGCGGAGATGTCCCCGGTGGCGACGACCACAGGAGTGACCGCCCCCGCGGAGACTTCGCCGCCGCCGCTGGTCTTGCTAAGGTACACAACCACGAGGACAGCGCTCACCAGCCCCAGGAACAGGCCCATGAAGATGAGAGCCTTGTTGGATTTACCGCTTAATGCCTGATTCTTTATCATTGCTTACCTCTTAGGTCGCATTTGACTTGCGAACCCGCCTCCGGCGGGGCCGCAATAAACCGTCATTACAGTTCTAATGATGACTTTACGGGTGCTTCTGTTACGGGACTCCCCACTGGATGCCGGACTAATTTGGTGAATCCGGCCTCACCCACACGAGCCGGCTACTTCACCAGAACGATGACCAGCGGGGCGAAGGGATTCGTGGAATCCCAGCCCCAGCTCACCGTCCAGGCCGGCAGGGCGGTATCGGGGACCAGGTAGCCCCACACCATGCCGCTTGCGGGATTGCCGTCCTGGTCACCGTTGCCGCGGGGAGGCCAACGGTCCCAGCCGGCGATGTAGAAGGTGGCAATGCCCCATATCTGAACGTTGGCGCTCTGCCCCTGCGGCGGAAAGGCGTCGATGATCGCCACCCCTACAGCACGGTCCCGGCAGTCTGCATCGCTCGCTTTGACCACTGCGTTCGCATAGCCGCTGGCGTCCGTCTGCACGTCACAGGCCGCCCAGGTGGACGAGGGGTAACGCGCCTTCAGCGCGATGTCGGTGTTGTTGCCCAGCACACCCGTCTGCGAGGAACAGCTCAGGGTTTCCCCCTCCGGAACGAGGGGCGAGTCGCTGTCGCAAGCGACGACTCCCCCGCAGTTGCCTTCAATCGCGTCTCTGTAGTCGCTGGTGCCGCCGCCGTAGACCCCCAGGGCGCCGTAGTTCCCGGGCGTCACCCACTCGCTTGAGGATAGCTCGAAGACATACACTCTCGTCGGGTCCAGCCCGTAGTCGACTGTTGCATCGTTGACTACTCCCTGAACGCCCCAGGGAGCGATGCAGGCGGCGGTGACGGGCACCCGAGCCGCGGTGGCCGTTGCCGGTACCGTCTTGCTGACCAGCCCCAGCGCGCGGCCGAATACGAACGACACCTCTTGCTCCACCGACACCGTGATGCGGTCGTTCGCCGCACGGTAGCTCGAGACCTCTATGCTCGTGACCAGTTCGTTGCCGTCATCGAAGTTCTTGTCCGCCCACTCCTGCGCCTTCTGAGTGGCCAGGGAGGCGTCCGGCAAGTACGCGGCGGCGGCTAGGGCGGCCGCATCGGCGTCGTTCTGGAGGTCTCGTCTCTGCTGCAGGAACAGACCGACATCTACGGACATCGCCACAAACCCCAGCAGGACCCCCAGGCCCAACACGAACAGGATTAGCATCTGGCCGCGTTCGCTCAGCGTGCGTCCGCGGATCTGTCTACCGCTCACCCCCCACCTCCTTCACTCCAGCCGCATATCGGCAGTGGAGGATAGATTAAGGGTGGGCCCTATCGTATCGCCGCTAACTAATTGGACCAGGCCGGCCAGGGGAGTGATAAGGTCATACCCGTAATCCACCTTCACCACCACGGACTCCCCCGGGTCGCCTTGAGCGTTGGTGATGGTGACGGTCATCTTGGTGGCCTCGTTGGTGAGGTCAGAGGCGTCCCTGACCCGGTCTTCGATACACTGGTTTAGGGAGGCCTTGCCGAAGCACGGCGAGCCGGCCACGTCCAGCGGCGCATGCACCGCCCCCAGTCGCGCCCCCTCGCGGGCAGAGTTCGTCACAGTAATCCAGGAGTAGAAGCCCATGCCGAAGTCCACGATCGAGAACAGCAGGAGAAGGAACAGGGGAATGAGAAGCGCAAACTCCGCCAGAGCCTGGCCCCTCTCCCCCTTCTGTCTCCCGGTTCGAATCAGCTTTAGCATTTCATCGCCCCACTACTGGCCGCGAGCCAAACACTCGGCGTCCGCCACGGAAAGGCCCCGCACCATGATTCCGATTTGCCGTCATGAGTGGCGGGGCCGGAAGACCCGGCCCCGCCACCCGTGGACGACGACAGCATGCTGCCGTCGACGAACTCTCGTTCGTCCTTACGGCATGACCGCTTCTATGGCGCTCAGCTGGCCGGCGACGGCCAAGCCGAGAGCGGTCAGCGCGAGAATGGCCGCCACAGCGATGAGGGCCAAGATCAGACCGTACTCGGCCAACGCCTGACCCTTCTCCCGCTCGAACAGGCCATACAACCGCAGCAGAGCCGCGTTAATCGTGGAAAGCATGCTTTCCTCCTTTCCTCTAGCGTTTCGCTAGCTTCCGCCGATTTTCCCGCCTCCCGATGGGCACGTCCACAAGAGGTGCCGCTCTAGAGGCCTTCACTGAGATTAGATGTTTCTCTGATAATGACCGTTACAGTTATGTCCACCGGGTGAACGAATTTTAACCGCTGCCACGGGCGTCCCTGGACCGGTCCGCATCTTTCGTCAGGCAGGCTAAACGTTTCTCCCGCTCTTGCGTTCCAAAAGATAAGACGGTGTTGGCAGACTCGGGTTACGTTGAGTTGGACGGGAAGCCAGGCCACGTGGACGAGCGCCGCCAGGAGCAGCAGGCGGTGCAGCGTCCTGTTGCTTCACGCTTTGGGACGAATCCGGTGGCGCGACCCCAGCCTGAAGCCTGCCCGCCTTTGGAGGGGCTGGGGCATGCTCAGGATCGATGCCCCGATGAGGATCGGGGTGCTGCCCCACCAAGGCCATGAACTGATGGTGCTCTACCAAAAGGCAGGCGCCTCTTGACCACCCTCCTCGCCGCCGCCATCGGCCTCCTCCTGGGCCACACCCTTGACCTCATCTTCGACCGCCTGTACACGGACCGGCCGCTGGGCGGCCCGGCTTTCCGCTGTCCCCATTGCCGCCATCGCCCGCGCCCGCTGGACCTGATACCGGTGATCGGCGCGCTCTGGAGCCGCCCGGGCGGGCGCCCGTCTGTCTCCGGAGGCGACTCGCCTGGGCGAGGGCGGGGCCGCTGCCCGGACTGCGGCCGCTGGCTGCCCCTGCGCGCCTTCCTGCTCGCCCCCGGCGCCGCCGCCCTCTTCGCCGTCGCCGCGCTCGTCTTCGATGGCTTCGGCCCCGCCCTCCTGGCAGGCCTCTTCGCCACCACCTTCCTGGTCCTTACCCTCACCGACCTGGAGCGCCGCCTCATTCCCAACCGGGTCGTCTACCCGTCGATCCTGCTGGCCGCCGCCCTCTCCTGGACCTGGCCCGATACCTCGGTGGCGCAGGTCTTCGGCGGCGGGGCCGCCGCCCTTGTCCTCACCTCCGTCATGTTCGTCGCCGGCCGTGGATCCTTCGGCTTCGGCGACGTCAAGATGTCGGTCCTCATGGGCCTGGTGGTCGGCCTCCCGTCCGTCATCGTCGGAATGTTCATGGCCGCCTTCGCAGCCGGCGGCTTCGTCCTCCCCCTGGTCCTCCTCCGCGTTCTCCACCGGCGCGACTACATCGCCTACGGCCCGTTCATCGCCATCGGCGCCGTCATCGCCCTGTTCTGGGGCGAGCCCGTCTGGGACTGGTACGTTGACCGCTAGCCGTGCCAGGGCCGCAGCTTGAAGGCTTCGGCATCGATGCGGATTGACGCCACACCGACGCGTCGGGGTGGTCCTATCCAGCAAAAGCACGAACCGCGAGACGCTACCCAGCGCTAACCGTTCTTGACACTGCTGGCGTGAGAGGCAATGATACCCGCGTGCCCGCCCACAAGGCGCCACCGCCGGGCGACAGGGAAAAGAGCGATGAGAGTTCAGGCTGCCAACGTCCGCACCAAGAGCGTCTACGAGCCAGCCGACCCAACTGACGGAAGAAGGGTGCTCACAACCCAGTACTGGGCGCGGGGCATTCCTCGGACGGCCGTAGACGAATACGTCAGGAAACTCGGCCCATCGCGGGAGCTACTCCACGCCTTCAAGCGAGCTGAAATTGACTGGGCTGCCTACAAGATCTTCTATCTCGAGGAGATGCAGAACGAAGAGGCCAAGAGCGAAATCCGTCGCTTGGCGCAGGTGGCCCAAGACGAGACAATCACCCTGATGTGCGTATGCAAAGATGAAAGCATCTGCCACAGAACCCTGCTTCGAGACCTGATTCTCGCCGCGAAGACACCATGATTCTGCACACAATCGGTCACAGCAACCTGTCCATGCCTGAGCTACTCAAAGCGCTAAGCGATCATGGCGTTTTCTGCGTCGTTGACGTCCGCTCCTCACCCCACAGCTACCGTTTCCCTCACTTTGATCGGCCAGAGCTGGCGGCCGCCCTGGAACGCGTTGGGATAAGTTATCGGTACATGGGTGACACGCTCGGCGGCAAACCTGCAACAGGAGACGATTCCAGAGGCTGGAAACAAGGAAAGGTCGATCCTCACATCGTCTCGAGCCTAAGTCGGTCTAAGCGGTGGGCGGAGGGGATGGAGGCCCTCAAAAGGCTTCTACGTGAATGGAACCGCCAGATGCAGTCCGTCTGCCTCCTTTGTAGTGAGGCAGACCCTAACAAATGCCATCGGTCTCTCATCGCGCTGGAACTATTGCCACAACTGCCCCATCAAACGCTGCATCACATAACTCCGAAGAAGCAACACTGCAAGGAAGTCAGCTTTCAGAAGACGCTGCTTTAGAACCCTCATATGAAGATAGATGCCATCATCACAGATGTCACCCGTATGCGGGCCCCGAAAGTATGCATCGCCGCCCTGCGTGGAGGCAACAGCATCCGGCTCAACAGTCCCGCACCCAAGGATCACTGGCTACGGTCGATAGGCGGCCTAACGCCCGGCGATGCTGTCTCTCTCACTTGGAGGGCAGCGCGCCGTTGTCACCGGCCCCACTTAGAGGACGGAGACTGGAACCCGGCGCTCTTCACAAAGGTGCATCGACTACCTGATGACGAATTGATCAAACTCCTATCTGCCAATGCCTTCCGCAGCATCAAGGACACCTTCGGCAAACCCTGCTTCTATTCGGAGAGCGGTAATGCGGCTTTCACTCCTAGCAAGGGGGCACGATCGCTTGCCTCTGTGATAGTTAGCTCGGTTAGAGCATATCCGTACGGAGAGGGAGTCCGGGCAGATTTCGTCGACGACAGGCGCGAGTGGACGAGGGTCCCCATTGAGGATCTGGTTATCCGCGACCACCAGACGAACTGCAGTTCGTGCTCCTCCAGCCTGCCCGCCTTGCTTGCGTCCGAATTCGGAGGTACTCAGGCCGTGCTGAGAGTTGGACTGGCGAGACCTTTTGAGGCCAAACCTAATGCGGCTGCCTGCTATCTCCAAGTCAATCACGTCTTCTTGATACCGTCGAAACGGGATCACTTCGTGTAGCCAAGGAGCACCCCCATGACCACTGTCGACATCCTCGCCGAAGGGCGGGGCGAATACCTCAAGGTAGACCCCGACGGCTTCCGTGACTGGGTCCGCGAGCACAAGGACCGCGCCCTCGTCCCCAAGCTCATGTCCGAGAAGGAGGCCGTGGAGAAGCTCGTCCAGGACGGCGACTACCTCGTGTACGAGTGCAACTACCTTCAGCGCGGCCCGGCCTCACTCATCCGGGAGGTCATCCGACAGAAGAAGAAGGAGCTGTGGGTGGGCGCAAAGTTCACCTGGGTCGCCGCCGCCCTCCTCGTCGGCGGCGGCTGCGTCTCCAAGCTCGACGTCGGCTTCTTCCTCTTCGGCCCCACCGTGGAGCAGGCGATCCGCGAGGGCCGCGTCACCGCCTACGAGTACTCCAACGTGGTGATGACCAACCGCATCATGGCCGGGGCCATGGGCCTTCCTTTCTTGCCCGTCCGCTCCCTGGGCGGCACCGATAACTTCGCCCACTCCGGCGCCAAGCTCCTGAAGGACCCTTACACCGGTGAGCCGATCACAATCGTCCCCGCCCTCAATCCGGACGTGGCCCTCATTCACGCCCACCAGGCGGACGTCTTCGGCAACGCCCGCATCTTCGGCACCGGCATCTCCCACCAGGAGGCGGCAATGGCCTCCAAGAAGGTCATCATCTCCACCGAGGAGATCATCGAGACCGATGAGATCCGCCGCGACCCCGCCCGCACCACCATCCCCTACTACGTCGTCGACGCCGTCGTCCACGCCCCCTTTGGCGCCTACCCGGGCGAGATGCAGGGCCGCTACGCCTCCGATGTCCCCCACGTCATCGAGGTCGTCGCCTCCACCCTGCGCGGCCTCATCCCCCAGTACCTGGAGAAGTGGGTGTACGGCGTCTCCTCCCACGCCGAGATGCTCGA